>JAAZPT010000271.1 GCA_012797085.1 Christensenellaceae bacterium
ATCTATACAATTTAATAATTAATAGACATTTAAATAGAGCGCTATATTTAATAAAAAAACAAAATAATAAAACAGGATATTTGCTTGAAAATGAGAAAATTGTTGAAGTTTTTGATTTTAATGATAGTTCAATTGGTGATGTGGATAATATATATGTCGGTAAGGTAGACAAAATTATTGCTAAGAACGATATTGCTTTTATAGATATTGGCCAAAGTAAAAATGCTTTTTTACCATTAACAGAAATGCAATCTTTTCAGGAATTAAATAAAAATACAATAAAACAAGGAGATAATGTTTTAGTTCAAATAAAAAAGACGGCGTATGGGGATAAAGGCGCTTATTTAACAAGAGATATAAAAATTCCAGGCAATTATGCTATGATAATGCCTTTTAATAAACATATTGGAATTTCAAATAGAATAGAGAACGATTCTATTAAAAATGAATTAAAAAGATGGGGTAACAATATATCAAAAAACAAGTATGGTATTGTTTTTAGAAAAAATGCCGAATCTTTAAATTTTGAAATAATAGAAAAAGAAATTAACGAGCAAATTTTAGTTTTAGAGAATATTTTAAAATACCATAAAAATTTAAAAGCACCCGTATGTGTTTATAAAAATAAAAATGATATTTATTCTTTAGTATTGGATTTATTGAAACTACCAGGTAAATTATCAGTTTATAGTAACAATTTAGATGTTGTGTCATACTTAAATGAACAATTTAATGATTTATATATAGAGTTTTATGATAATGAAATTGTTTTTAAGGAAAATAAAAATAGAAAGATTAATCTTGAAAACGGTGGAAATATAGTTATGGATAAGTGTGAGGCATTAACAGTATTTGATATTAATACATCAAATGCTCTTAATAACGATGAAAATACCATTACTAATATGTTTGCCACGGAAGAAATAGTAAACAATATTAGATTATATAATATTTCGGGAATAATAATAATAGATTATATAAATATGAGTGAAACGGATAGTAATCTTATTAAAGATTTACTGATTAATCTTTTAAAAAATGATAGAAATAAGAGTGTTGTTCATGGATATACAAATTTAGGCCTTATGGAAATAACCAGAAAAAGAAACATTACAAATTAATGGAGAAATATTATGGATTCTAAAAAATCATTCTTTGTAGATGATGCTGAAATCAAAAAAATTAATAATTTTTTAAAAAATGTATATTTACATGAAAACAAACCCAAAAGTTATTATATTGTTACATATGGTTGTCAAATGAATGTAAATGACAGTCAGAAGTTGGCAAATATGCTTGATAAAATGGGAATTATTGAAGCAGAAACTAATAATGAGGCAGATTTAATTATTTTTAATACCTGTTGTATAAGAGAAAATGCAGAGCGCCGTGCATTGGGAAATATAATGTGGTTAAAAGAGCTTAAGAAGAAAAAACCCAATTTAACTATTGCGGTTTGTGGATGTATGGTACAACATAAAGATATGCTGCCAAAACTTTTAAAACAATATAAATTTGTTGATATTGCATTTGGCACACACAACTTATATACTTTTCCAGAAATAATGCTTACTTGGTTAGAAAAAAAAGAGCAAATAATTTCAATAAGCGATGATCATGTTATTGCAGAGGGTTTGCAGGCGAAACAGGATAGTCCATATCAGGCATTTTTAACCATTATGTATGGTTGTAATAATTTTTGCTCTTATTGTGTAGTTCCATATGTTAGGGGAAGAGAAAGATCCAGAAGATTTTATGATATAATAAAAGATGCTGAAATTTTAGTGAACAATG
>JAAZPT010000429.1 GCA_012797085.1 Christensenellaceae bacterium
GTCGGCAACTTCAAGAGTATTGGACAATACCTCCGGATGGTCGGGAAATAGTGCCGCCATCTCCTCTTTGCTTTTGAAATACTCCTGTTGGGTATAACGCAGCCTGTCGGGATCATCCACATTATTATTGAATGTGAGACAAATAAGACGATCGTGTGCAGGCCCGTCCTCCTTGTCCACAAAATGGACATCATTGGTAGCAATCACCTTGATGTCGTGTTTTTTTGCCAACTCATAGAGAGCCTCGTTGACAATCTGCTGTTTTTCAAATGTCTCCTTCGGGGCTAGAGGCACATCGGTGGGATGGCTCTGAACCTCAAGATAATAGTCTTCACCGAAAATGGATTTGTACCAGAGTACGGCTTCTTCGGCCGCCTCCATATTTCCTTCCATTATTCGTCTGGGTACCTCCCCGCCAAGACAGGCAGTAGTACAAATCAATCCCTCATGATATTTTTCAATCAATTCTCGGTCGATCCTCGGATGAAAATAAAATCCTTCGATATTGCCCAGAGAGCAGAGTTTGACCAAATTGTGGTATCCGGTAATATTTTTAGCCAAAAGAATCAGGTGATATGCCTTCTGGTCAATTTTTCCGCGGCGGGTATGTCTGTCCTCCAGTGCCACATAGACCTCACATCCGACGATGGGTTTTACATCGGGATATTCGGCTGCCACCCTCAAAAACTCCTTGACACCATACATATAACCGTGATCGGTTAGTGCCAGGGCGGGCTGTCCATACTTGCGTGCCTTTTGGAAAAGGGACTTGATGGGAGAGGCTCCGTCGAGAATGGAGTATTGCGAGTGGACGTGAAGGTGGACAAATGACATTACAAAGGATTTCTATTAGTTTATATCTTTATGAGTGAACGGCCCGTCATTATCTCAGGCTGAGGGATTCCCATCAGTTTTAGCATGGTAGGGGCAATATCGGCCAGGATACCGTCGCTGACCTCTTGCACATCATCATCTACCACTATAAAAGGCACTTTGTTGAGTGAATGGGCTGTATTGGGAGAGCCGTCTTCATTGACGACATTGTCGGCATTGCCGTGATCTGCAGTAATCAGGACAGAATATCCGGCCTTGCGTGCCGCTCTTACAACCTCGCCCACACAAGTATCGACAGTCCTTACCGCCTTCAGGATGGCATCATAGACACCCGTATGTCCCACCATATCTCCGTTGGCGAAGTTGAGTATCACCATATCGTGTTTACCTGTAGCGAGCTCGACTATCAGCGCATCCTTTACCTCCAATGCGCTCATCTCAGGCTTTAGATCATAGGTTGCCACTTTCGGGGAATTAATCAGTATGCGATCCTCTCCGGCGAACTCTTTTTCACGTCCGCCGTTAAAGAAAAATGTCACGTGTGCATATTTTTCCGTTTCAGCAATGCGAAGCTGACTCTTTCCGACAGAAGAAACCACCTCTCCGATAGTCTGGGGTACATTCTCCTTGTCGAAAAGGATATGAAGTTCCTGAAATTTATCATCATAAGGAGTCAGAGTGCAATAGTAGAGAGGGATGGTATGCATTCCGGCTTCGGGCATATCGGTCTGGGTGAGGACGTAGGTCATTTCACGGGCACGGTCATTTCTGAAATTGAAGAAAATGACTGCATCACCCTCCTCCAGGGTGGCTACCGGAGTCCCTTTTTCCGACACTATGGAGATGGGCTTTATAAATTCGTCAGTAACCTCTTCCCGATAGGATTCCTCAATGGCCTCAACAGCTGAAGTGGCCTTGCGACCTTTGCCACTCACAAGAAGATCATAGGCCTCCTTGATTCTTTCCCATCTCTTGTCCCTATCCATTGCGTAATAACGGCCCACCACGGAGGCTATCTTACCGGTAGTGCGGGAAAGAACCTCCTCCAACTCGGCCACATAGCCTTTTCCGCTTCTAGGGTCGGTATCACGACCATCCATAAAACAGTGCACGAATACTTTTTTCAAATCTGCATTGGCCGCTTCGCGTAAGAATTCATAGAGATGATTGAGAGAACTGTGTACCCCGCCGTGCGAGCAAAGTCCCATGAAATGGAGTTGCTTGCCTGATTTTTTCACATATTCGTAAGCCGCCGCAATCTCCTTGTTTGACATCAGAGCATGTTCGCGACAAGCGATATTGATCTTCACGAGGTCTTGATATACCACACGACCGGCTCCGATATTCAGGTGTCCCACCTCGGAGTTACCCATCTGCCCATCGGGAAGACCCACATCCTCACCGCTCGCGCTCAGCTGCGAAAAAGGATATTTCGCTTTCAATGCATCAATTTCGGGTGTTCCGGCTGTATATATAGCATTAGAGTGATCTTGACGCCCTTCTCCCCAGCCATCCATTATTATCAAGAGTACTTTTTTATTCATTATCTATTCAAATTTGTTAATTTTGTTACTACATTTTCCGTCCGAACGGAGGAATGGACAAAGTTACGAATTATGGCAACAAAGAGAAAGAAAAATGATTTCAGCGGGAGCAAATCTTCCAAAGGGAGTAAAAAGAGTACAAGAAAGATGCAGGATCCCGTAAAGGCATCCGACAGGCGAAGCAAAAATAAAGTTGAGGCTGAAGGCATAATCAATCTCACCAGAGACGGATTCGGATTTGTAACTGTTGACGGTATTTCCAATGATATATTCATCCACATCAGCAAGATGCGGGGCGCCTTGCATGGTGACCGCGTCAAGATCCTTATTCCCAAGAATATAGACCCAAGAGTACGAAGGATTGAAGGCGAAGTAAAACACATAATAGAGCGTTCACGCAAGCCTCATATCGGAGTGCTGCACATAGTCGGAAAACAGGTTTGGGCCATAGTGGAGAGCCGCAATATGCCCTACGACATCCGTATCCCCCTAGATAGCCTCGATGACTTGCCGGAAATGGGCGGCATCAAGGCGGCAAAAGGGATCAAGGTGGCTGTATTAGTAACCGACTGGCCGCGCCGAAGTCCTGACCCCATAGGGAAAATAGTGGA
>JAAZPT010000272.1 GCA_012797085.1 Christensenellaceae bacterium
ATAACAGCGATATTGTAATTTTAGCGGTTAAGCCCAATATCTATGATAATATGCTTCAAAAAATAAAGCCTTATGTTGCTGATAAAACAATTATATTAATTTCTCCGGGTTACAGCATAAGCAAGGCTAAAAGCATAGTGGGTGAAAATGCAAATGTAATTCGCCTTATGCCCAACACGGCAGTATCCATAGGGCAAGGGGTTTTAGGCATTTGTTTTGATGGCTTTAATAATGAAAACATAAAAAACTTTTTAATAAATGAGTTTTCTAAAACAGGTACGGTTGTAAACATTAGTGAAAAAGAGTTTGATGTTTTTGGAATTATATCGGGCTGCATGCCTGCAATAGTATCTGAGTTTATTGAAGCCCTTAGTGATGGAGCGGTTCTTAATGGCTTTAACAGGCAAAAATCCTACGAAGTTTTAGCAAAAGCAATAGCAGGGTCCTGCGAGCTCATTGCACAAACGGGGAAACATCCTGCACAACTTAAAGATGAAGTCACTTCACCGGGAGGTACAACAATAAAAACCCTAAGTGTGCTTGAGGATTATTCCTTCAGGTCCGCATTGATACAGGCGGTTAATGCCGGTGTTGAAAAATCCAAAAACATGTAAGCAACAAAAAAGCTCATATTATTATGAGCTTTTTTTATTTTAAACTCTAAGCGTTATATCTTCGGATATAGCGGATTTATATACTACCGCCCAAATTAATTTTATACTTTATTTTTGCATTTTCTATAAGGCTTGGATTATCAAAGGCATCTATTGCTATCATAGTAATAACCTTAGCTGCGGACATAGTGCCCTTATGCATTACGGATGACTTGCCTTCAGCAACCCATTCTTATTACAATTTCCAAAGCTTGTTTTTCCATTCTTCGCCAATTTTTGTACTTGCTAAGCCGCCCATAGATGTTTCTTTAAGTATTGCTGGCATAGCCAAACCAATGTTGTACATGGACTCTATTACTTGATCCCAGGGGACTTTGCTTTCCACACCGGCTAAAGCCAATTCACAAGCTAAAATAGCATTGCTTGCTCCGGCACCGTTGCGCTTTATACAAGGCACTTCAACCAAACCAGCAAGGGGGTCGCAAGCTAAGCCCAACATATTTTTTAAAGCCATTGCCATTGCATGGGCAGTCTGTGTTGGCGTTCCACCTAATAACTCAGTTATGCAAGCGGCAGTCATTGCACTTGCAGAACCGATCTCTGCTTGGCAACCACCTGCTGCACCGGATATACTTGCATTATTAGCAATAACAAAACCGACAGCTCCGGCAGTAAACATATGCAATATTATTTTTTCATCAGGTATATTATATTTTTCTTGTATTGCAATAAGAACACCGGGCAATACACCGCAAGACCCCGCAGTTGGAGTAGCACATATAATACCCATGGAAGCATTTACTTCATTTGTAGCTATTGCATAGCATACGGCTTTTAAAAGTGTAATATCACTTATATACTTGCCTTGATTTATGTATTCCCATATGCGCTTTGCATCATTGCCGCAAAAGCCGGAGTGGGTGGTAACGCCTTGTATACCTTCTTTTACGGCGTTTTTCATAACTGCATATTTTTTTGTCATAGCGGCAATAATTGTTTCCCTTGATTTTTCGGTTTTTTCAATTTCTTGCTCTATCATAAGCTCATATATGGGAATGTTGAGCTTAGTTGATTGCTCAACTATATCTGCAATTGTATAAAACATAAATTCTCCTTATTATATATCAATTACTGTAACCTTAATAACATGAGCAGCATTTGTTATTTCTTTTTCAACGTTTTCAGCAATCTTTTGGTCGGTTTCAATAACCATAAGTGCATTTTGACCTTTTTCAGACCTTGAAACTTCCATATGGGCTATATTTATTTTATGTTTTGCAAGCATTGCTGTAACGGAGGCAACTGAGCCATAGGCATCCCTATGGAATATAAGCATAGTATTATTTTCTCCACTTAATCTCAATGGAAATCCATCTATTCTAGTTATGGAAACTGCTCCACCACCAAGGGATATACCGATTAAAGACATTGTAGAAGTACTGTTTTTTAAAACAATTTCAACGGTATTGGGATGTTCGG
>JAAZPT010000273.1 GCA_012797085.1 Christensenellaceae bacterium
AAATTGTATTGTTGCTTTTATCATTAACTTCCTCAACACTATTATTTAAAGTAAAAAAACACAAGCCTTCATCTTTAATATATAAATTAGGCTCATCGTCAATAATGGTATTTAATTCCATTTGGATTTCTTTAGGTGCTAAAATAACAAATAAAGTTAATACTAAAAAACAAAAAAGAATTTTTACAAAATTTTGCATAATACAATCTCCAAAATGATACAAAAGTGTGATCTATAAGCCGAGTTCTGTCGTGAGCAATCATCTATCTAAACCAAATGTTACCAAATGGCTTTAGCGATCTCCTTAGAGCATAGCGGACAGCCATATAGCTCAATTCGGATCTTGCACCCGGTGGGGTTTACATCGCTAGTAAGTTGCCATACTACGGGTGAGCTCTTACCTCACCTTTCCATCCTTACCACAAAAATGGCGGTATATTTCTGTTGCACTTTCCTTAAAGTCGCCTTCACCAGCCGTTAACTGGCACCGTGTCCTTTGGTGCTCGGACTTTCCTCATGTAAAACATGCGATTGCTTAATCACCTTATGTACCTTTGTAAGATTAGCATTTTAATGCATTTATGTCAATATTAATCCAATTAAAAAGCGCCACATTGTGGCGCTTATATTTTGTTTTTATTCAAGTATTATGCCTAATTCAGCTAATTTTTCTTGAAGTAACTTATATATATCTGTTGCAACCGGCTTAGCCTCTCCTTTAATACCGCCAAATACCTCCGTTATTGTTTTAGAAATATTATTATCTTTTTCTTCAGATTCAGCTTTTATTTTACTTGTGTTGTTGTTAAGTTCTTTTATTTTTTTATCTTTTTCAGAAATTAGATTGTCTTTATGTTTTATCGTTTCATTTAACTCGCTTATTTCAGTATCCTTTTCAACAATCAAATTATCTTTAACTTCTTCTGCTTTCTTAACAGCATCTTCAATTGTGGTATCAGTTTTAAGATTCTCTATTTCTTCTTTTAGCTTCTTTATTTCAGTATCCTTTTCAAGAATTGTTTTGTCCTTTGTCTTTACTACCTCATTTAATTTGCTTATTTCATCATCCTTTTCAGCAATTATTTTGTTTTTAGCTTCTTCTGCTAACTTAACCGCTTCTTCTACTGATGTTTTCTTATCATCTTCTGCCTTTTTTGATGCATCAGATAAAGCTTTTTCGTTTGCTGTTTTTAAATTTTCAATAGTATCATTAAGTTCAGAAATAACTTTATCTTTTTCTTCCTCAGCTTTTTTTACTGCACTACTCAAAGCCGTTTCAGATTCTGATTTAAGTGTTTCAATATCAATTTTTAGCTCTTCTATTTGAGCATTTGCATCACCAAGTTGTTTGTTAATTGCATCTTTACTCGAAAAAGCAACAACTGCTATTATTATAGCTGCTAACAATAGTACTAAAAGCCATGGAGTTAAGTTAAGTTTTTTTGCATTTGAATTACTCATATTAAGCCTCCTTGTTTCTTTCATATTTACTTTAATTTTAACATTTTTTCATGCAAATACAAGTAAATTTCAATTATTTTACATTTTCTTTGTAATAATTAATAATATATCTTACTTAACTTGTAAGAATTAAAAATTTGTGTATAATAATATTCATTATAATAAGAAACTGGGAGGATTATATTTGTCATATATTTATACCG
>JAAZPT010000039.1 GCA_012797085.1 Christensenellaceae bacterium
AGGATAGGTTAAAAATTGCGGAATATATACTTGAAAAATGCCTTGCTTATGGTATAAAAAAAGAAGATGTCATAATAGACTGCCTTGCCCTTACAGTAAGTGCCGAGCAGGATAGAGCCATAGAAACATTGCGAGCCATAGAGCTCGTAAGTAAAAAGCTTGGACTTAAAACCACATTAGGGGTATCAAATATCAGCTTTGGCTTGCCCCAAAGGGAAAACATAAATGCAACATTTTTAGCCTGCGCCTTGGATAAAGGTTTAAACCTGCCTATAATAAACCCTAACAGCAGCATTATGAATACGGTTTATGCCTACAAAGTAATAAACTGTACAGACCTCAACAGCTACAATTATATCGAAAAATATAGGGATACAGTTCAAGAAAAGGAATTAAAGGCAGCAAAGTCGGAAGAATATTCCTTAGAAGCAACAATATTAAAGGGCTTAAAGCAGGAATGTGCAAACAAAACTGCCGAGCTTTTAAAGGATAATGAAGCCTTGGATGTTGTAAACGACTACTTAATTCCCGCCTTGGATAAAGTGGGCATACTGTATGAAAAAGGCAGACTTTTTCTGCCTCAGCTTTTACAAGCGGCCGAGGCGGCAAAGTGCGGCTTTGATGTTATAAAGGCCAATTTAGCTAAAAACAATGAAGAACAAATACAAAAAGGAACAATAGTTTTAGCAACAGTAAAGGGAGATATACACGATATTGGTAAAAATATAGTTAAAACCGTGCTGGAAAACTATGGTTATACTATTGTAGACTTGGGCAGAGATGTTCCAATTGAAACTGTTGTAGATGCCGCTAAAAAACATAATGCCGGCATGGTGGGCCTATCTGCCCTTATGACGAGCACTGTGGAAAATATGGAAGCCACTATAAAGGCAATAAGAGAATCTGGGCTAACCTGTAAAGTGCTTGTAGGTGGCGCAGTATTAACGGAAGATTATGCCATGGATATCGGTGCCGACATGTACGCCAAAGATGCCAATCAGGCTGTAGAAAAGGCAAAGTTGGTGTTTGGTAATTAGGGCTTGGATTAATTATATTCTTCTCTAAAACTTTATCTAAAAATATTTATTTTTTTATATTTTTTAAAAGTTATGTGTTATAATGAATCATATAAATTTTAAAAATACAGGAGGGATATTATGAAAAAAATATTAAGTTTATTTTTGGTAGCTTTTTTGTTATTAGGAGTATTACCAACAAATGTTTTTGCTGATAATATTAATATCCTTGAAAGCAAGGCTGTATTAAGTGTAAAAGCGGTTCCTAATCATACATCATTACGAACAAATCAAAGACTTGTTGTAACAACAACAGCAAGCGGAGGAACGGCTCCGTATATGTATGCAAACTATGTTATAAAAGATGGAAAGTATATTTATAAGGGATGGTATGGAACAAATAGAGAGTTTTCATATGTTCCTAAAACTCCAGGAACTTATCAAATAACCTGCTTTGTTAGGGATAAAATAGGAGGAGTAAAATATGTAAACACAGTACCAATAAAAGTATCAAGTTGGTCTACAACAGCACCAATAAAGATTTCAACAGCAACAAACTCAGCACAATTATATTCCGGTGAAAAAGTTACTGTAAAGGTAGTGGCTTCAGGAGGAGCAGGTGGATATAGCTATGCATACTATTTAAGAAGAAATGGTAAAGTAGTACATAAAGAATGGTACTCCAATAAAAACACATTCACATATGGTTTAGTAACTCCGGGAAGTTATGATATTTTATGCTTTGTAAAAGACAGACAAGGGAAAATTGCCTCTAATTCTATTAGAAAAATTACTGTTGTTCATAGTCCAAAGTACAGGGCCTTGGTTATAGGGCAACATGAATATTGGGATCATTACCTATCAGGTACCGATGTAGATGCTAGAAACATGTACAATAAGTTTTTAAACAATCCGCCTTATGGCAAAATGGAAAAACTACAAGGCTGGCTTGATGTG
>JAAZPT010000274.1 GCA_012797085.1 Christensenellaceae bacterium
AGCGGTAACGGCTGGAATAACGACTTTGAAATTAACAGCCAACTGGAGCAAATAAAAAAATATAACTATCCGGCAGAGGTGCTTGTTATAGAGACTTGGAGCGATGAAATGACCTTTTATAAATGGAACGGCAAAAACTTCTGGAAAGACCCCAAACAAACGGTGAGGGATATTAATGATGCAGGCATGCACTTAATATTGTGGCAAATTCCTATAATAAAACATGAATGGGATTTAGAACCGTCCCAACAACTCTTGCAAGACATTGATGAGGCCATAGCTAAGGGCTATTGCGTTAAGGATAAGGACGGAAAGCCCTATAGAATTACGGAAAATTGGTTTCATAACAGCTTGCTTTTAGATTTTACAAACCCGAAGGCGGTAGAATGGTGGTTTTCAAAGCGAAAATACCTGCTTGATATGGGAGTAGAAGGCTTTAAAACGGATGGAGGTGAGTTTCTTTTTGATAAAAACGTAGTTCTTCACAATGGACTAAACGGTCTGGAAGCTCATAACCTGTATCCTATGCAATATATAGGAGCCTATAACAGCTTTATGCAAAATAACAATGTTAATGGTGTAACATTCAGCCGTGCCGGCTATGCAGGAGCCCACAGTCAAGCAATACATTGGGCAGGGGATCAATTAAGCAAGTTTAGTGAACTTAAGGCTCAACTATGTGCAGGCATAAGTGTAGGTCTATCGGGGATATTATTTTGGGGCTTTGATATTGGCGGTTTTGCCGGAGAACTTCCAAGCCCGGAATTATACTTACGTGCAACAGCCTTTGCATGTTTTTGTCCGATAATGCAATGGCATTCCGAGCCAAGAAAGGGGCAGTTTTATTCAAGCTATGATGCTGATTTCAACAATGACAGAAGCCCTTGGAATTTGGCCGAATATTATAATGATGAAAGTTTGATTACAATAGCTACTAAATTTGCAAACATCCACAGCAATTTAAAGGATTATATTTGGCAAGAGGCTCAGTATAGCGTAGAAAACGGCATACCTATGATAGCTCATCTGTCATTGTACTTTTTTGAAGATGAAAAGGCGTTAGCAATAGAAAATCAATATATGTTCGGTAAAAAATACTTGGTTGCTCCCATTGTAGAAGAAGGAGCGAAGGGTAGAGAAGTATACTTACCTAAGGGCGATTGGAAACACTTTTTCACAAAGGAAATTTTTGAGGGTGGAAAAACAGTTTTTGTAGATTGCGGAATTGACGAAATTCCGGTTTTTGAAAGGTTAAAATATGATTAATATCAGCAATTGGTTAATAAGTACAGAAAGCGCTGTAAACGACTTTACAGAGAGTATATTCTTTATTGGCAATGGAGAAATCGGAATAAGGGGTTTTTCAAGCCAAACTAAAAAAAATAAAGACTATGATCAAGCTATTTTTAAAGCGGGCCTTTATGAACGCATTAAAAAGGATATATACGATATGGTGCAGTTGCCTAATTTTATACATTTTAGTGTAAAGGACGAAAATTATAAAACAACTGCTCAAAGCCTTGATATGCGAGAGGGCCTATTAACGCAATATGGAGAAAGCGCAAACTTTGTTTTAGAAAGTAAACGCATTGCTTCTATGGCTGATAAACAGCTTGTTTGTGTAAGTTTAAATCTTACTGCTAAAAAAGATTGCACCTACGAAATTTGTGATGATTTCAGTACAAAAGTTTTAAATTTGCCTGTAAATGATGACCAAATGACAAATGATACTCAAACTGTTGCATTACTTGAATGTGTTGATAAAAAATCGAATTGTTATACTTTTAGAACGGTTCATAGTCATATGCCCATTACAATCAGTTGGCAAAATTTTGGAGAATTAAAGGGCGAATTAAAGGCCGGCGAAAGTATAGTTATTGAAAAACATATAAGGCTTTTAGTGGGGGAGGAAAAGGCAAACCCCGATGTACAAAACCCATGGCAAAATAATAAGCTTGCATGGCAAAAATTATGGAATGATTGTGATATTGTCATTGATGGAGATGCTCAACTTCAAGGGGCAATACGCTATAACATATTTCAATTGCTATGCAATAATGCAAGTGAAAATCCAAATGTTTCCATTGGAGCAAGGGGATTAAGCCACGGTAGATATAAAGGCAACACCTTTTGGGATACGGATATATTCCTGATGCCCTTTTATACATGGCAAAGGCCTAATGCAGCTAAAAACTTATGCTTGTTTAGAATTAACAGGCTTGAACAGGCAAGGGCTTTGGCTAAAAAGAAAAGCCTTAAAGGGGCAAGGTTCCCCTGGATGTGTTCTACAAGCGGGGTAGAACAATGTGAAAGTTGGGATATTGGCGCTTGCGAAATTCATGTTACAGCTGATGTAGCCTATGGCATAGAAAAATATAACAGTATCGCTAACGATCCCGTTGATGCTGACGAACTTTACAAACAAACGTCTGAATACTGGCTAAGCCGCTTCAGCTACGAAAAATCCAAGGATAAGTACTCCCTTTTCTTTGTAAAAGGCCCTGATGAGTATTGCGGTGTAACTGTAAACAACACATTTACAAATTATATGGCAAGGCACAATGTAAATTTGGCATTAAAATATTCCACACTTTCAGAGCAAGAACGAAATAGCTTTCAAAATTTTAGTGATAAAATCACAATTTTGTATGATGAACAAAGGGATTTATATATTCAAGATGAACTGTTTGAACGCCTTGAGCCTTATAATATTGAAAATATTGGCGATGAACCTGCCTATAAAACAATAGACTATGACAAACTGCAAAGGCTAAAAGTGTTAAAACAAGCTGACCTTGTACAGTTGGCTACACTATTCCCGAATGATTTCAGCTTAGAGCAAAAGCAAAATATTTTTAACTATTATGAGCCTTTAACTCTACATGATTCATCTTTGAGTTATGGAGTGCATGCCCTATTGGCGTTCCAAACAGGTCAAAAAGCTTGGGATTATTTTGAAAAATCATTGTTTTTAGATCTTAAAAATGTAATGAAAAACGTTGGCCACGAGGGATTGCATATGGCTGCTTTCGGTATAAGTTGGCAGGCAATAGTATATGGCATTGCAGGTTTAAAAATAGTTGACGGCAACTTAAAAATAGAGTCGAATATGCCTGAACAAATAAAAAAAATAAGCTTTTCCGTTTATTATAAAGGCAAAAAATATCGCATTAATATAGGGGAAAATAACAGTATTGAGGAGGAATGCTAAATGTATATTCCCAAGGATGCCGGCAAAAAAACCGCTATTACAGTATTTTTATTGCCTTCCCTTATAGGCTTAATAGTGTTTTGCCTTTTGCCTATGATAGCTTCTCTTATTATCAGCTTTATGGATTATGACCTTCTTCGCCCTTTAAATACTATGGAATTTGTAGGTTTTAACAACTTTATTAGGATTTTGAAAAGCCGTGAATTTCCTCAAGTATTAAGCCATACATTTACTTATTTAATACTTTATTTACCTGTAATATTAGTAACATCAACAATACAGGCCTTAATATTAAATAAAAATTTTCGTGGCAATGGCTTGTTCAGAACAATTTACTACACACCCGTTATAACATCTTGGGTGGCTGCAGCAGTTGTATGGCAGTGGGTACTTTCCGGTAAATATGGCCTTTTAAACAATATATTACTTGTATTTGGCATTAAGGGCCCAGCTTGGCTATCCAGTTCCACTTGGGCTATGCCGGGCATAGTATTAGCTG
>JAAZPT010000275.1 GCA_012797085.1 Christensenellaceae bacterium
TGCATTTTAGGCATAAATTTAACCAAGGAAGGTTTATTCATAATAACAGCAACAGTTGCCTCTGATATTAAAGGACTACCTATGGGGTCATCACTTATTACAACTGCACAGTTTGCTTCACCACCACGCATTTCAGGACCATAGCTTGGCATCCATGAAACTTGAAAACCTTTATCCATTGCAGCTTGGGCTAATAATCTACCCATAAGCAAAACGCCTTGTCCACCAAAACCAGCAAATAAACATTGAGCTTCCATTATTCTTGAACCTCCTTATAAATTCCTAAAGGATAATGAGGTATCATATTTTCTTGTAACCAATTTAATGCTTCAACTGGTGATAATCCCCAGTTTGTAGGACAAGTTGATAATACCTCAACTAATGCAAACCCCTTTTTATTAACTTGCATTTCAAATGCTTTTTTAATTGATTTTTTTGCATTTCTAATTGCAGCAGCGTTATGAACAGAAACTCTTGCAATATAGGCCGGACCATCAAGAGTTGCTAACATTTCAGCGATACGAATAGGATTACCATTTAAATCTGGAGTTCTACCATATGGGGATGTGGTTGTAACTTGATTTACCAAAGTTGTGGGAGCCATTTGACCGCCTGTCATTCCATATATTGCATTGTTTACAAATATAGTAGTAATTTTTTCTCCTCTTGCAGCTGCATGTACAATTTCAGCACTACCTATACTAGCCAAGTCACCATCTCCTTGATATGTAAATACCAATGAATCAGGTCTAACTCTTTTTATACCGGTAGCTACGGCAGGTGCTCTACCATGTGCAGCTTCTTGCATATCACAATTAAAATAATCATAAGCAAAAACCGCACAACCTACAGGCGCTACCCCTATCGCTTTATCTGCCATTCCCAGTTCTTCAATGCTTTCTGCAACTAACCTATGAATTATGCCATGAGTGCAACCAGGACAATAATGAAAAGGTTTATCTGTTAGCATTTTAGTTTTTTCAAAAACAATTGCCATATTATTTAACCTCCTTTTCATTTAAAGACTCATTTATTTTTATTATTTCGTTTAAAACATCTTTTACTTCTGGTACTACCCCACCGGTTCTTCCATAAAAATATACTGGCTTTGCACCGTTAACTGCTAACCTAACATCATCAACCATTTGCCCCATACTCATTTCAACAGTTAAGAAGGCTTCTGAAGTTTCAACTTGTTTTTCAATTATTTTAGTTGGGAAAGGCCATAATGTTATGGGTCTTATCATTCCAACTTTTATTCCTTGAGCTCTTGCAAGCCTCATTGCACTTCTACAAATTCTTGCAGTAGTACCATATGCAACAAGAGTAATTTGAGCATCATCTGTTAGTTCACATTGATATCTTACTTCGTTCTTACTCATTGTGGAATAACGTTCTTCAAGTCTTTTATTAACTACTTCCAAATCATGAGCATTGATATATAAACTGTTTACTATTGATCTGGGATGATCTTCCGTTGCTTTGTGCCCTGTCGTTGCCCATTTTTTATCAGGCAAGTTTTCGGGAATTTTATATTCCGGCATTTCAACCGGCTCCATCATTTGGCCAATTAAACCATCCCCTAATATCATAACAGGATTTCTATAAGTATCAGCAATATCAAAAGCTAATTGAGTTAATTCAACTGCCTCTTGAACGCTTGAAGGTGCTAATACACAAAGCCTATAGTCACCATGACCACCACCACGTGTTGCTTGGTAATAATCGCTTTGTGCCGGTTGTATTCCACCTAAACCGGGACCTCCCCTTACCATATTTATTATTACACAGGGAAGCTCTGCACCAGCAATATAGCTAATGCCTTCTTGTTTTAAACTTATCCCTGGGCTTGATGAACTGGTCATAACTCTAGCGCCTGCACCGGCAGCACCATATACCATATTTATGGCAGCGACTTCACTTTCAGCCTGCAGAAATGTTGCCCCTGCCTTTGGCATTTCTCTGGCCATATATTCAGGCAGTTCGCTTTGGGGCGTAATCGGATAACCGAAGAAAAA
>JAAZPT010000276.1 GCA_012797085.1 Christensenellaceae bacterium
CCATTAGAATAGGCCTTTTGTTGGTGCTGAAGGTGGGAGTCGAACCCACACGTCCTATTCGAACGGGAGATTTTAAGTCTCCGGCGTCTGCCTTTCCGCCACTTCAGCGTTAACATTTAAAACATGCGTTTTAAACGTCACTCTATTTAAGTTCTATACAATTATATTAATTCCTTCTTTTTTGAAAAATTTTTTTATTTTTTTATTAAGGTGTATTTGTCGCTTCTTCAGGGCTTTTTGTTTCGCTTATATCCTCAGTTGTTGTAGGAGTCTCCGTATTTGTTTCGCTTGATTCAACCTCTATTGTTGGCTCAGGGCTTATTTCAGGAGCAGGAGTAGCCGTAAAAATCGGTGCTTTATATTCTATACCTAAAAAATCACTTAGATATACATCAAATTCAGAGGGAACTTGAATATATTTTTGATTTATTAAGTTATTAAGAATTTCTAATGATTTTTTTAGAAGGGAATCCCAATCTGCTTTATCAGACAAATCAAAATTGCTTACATTATCTGCGCTTAAATTTTCCAACTCCCAAAATGTAGTGGTTTTTGCACCTAAATTAAAATTAAACCAAATATTCTTACTCTTATTTTTGATGTCTAAAAACTTTTGTAATTTTGTTGATGTGTTTTTAGCAACTCCGCTGGAATAAATTGTATTATATTCAAAAGTATAATTATCTGTATTTGCATAATTGGCTTTTTCAGAATCTGACAACGTTTTTAAAAACTCATCGTTATTTTTTATCTCGCCACTAAATAGGTAATGTAAATTATTTTTACCTACTTCATCAACAAAATCTTTAACTTCCACATTTACATCAAATAGTATAGAATTATTTTTAACATCGCCTTCGCTTGATATGTTGTTTATTTCACCTTTAAAATTTTTAACTCCATCAACTTCAACGGCAACATATTTTATGCTTACAGATTCTTGATCATTATACAAAGTAATTGCTTGCACTTCTTGAAGGCTTATTCTATCAATTGTGTTTACATAATCTAATGTAAAGTTGCCCGTTGTAGCATCATAAATAGGTAAGCTTAAATGTGTTGAGACAGGCTCTCCTTTAAACGTGAATGTTTTACCTAAGCTAACATTGCCTGATAATGGCAAGTGGTCTATTACAGCTGCAACATATTCTGTTTGATTAAAAACTAAAAGCATATTTCTATACTCAACAGGCAAATATTGAGCCATGGCATTTATAAGTTCATCATCTTGCCTAATATCAAATATTAAGGTTTTTATCATTTCTTTAATATCTTCAACAGGCACAACATATTCCATGCCTAATACTTCCGTACCATCTTCAAGTTTTTGTTTATCTGATGCGGAAAGGTGTGCTTCTAACCACAAATCAATATCCGTACTATATTTTGTAAGAGCATTTTGTAACGTGTTATTAATTTGATCAAGTTTTTGTTTTTCCAACATAGGTGTGCTTTCGCTAATTTGAGGTTTTGTACTAAGCACAGCAGAAAATAAATCTAAAGTACTCGGAATATTTAAATAAGGTAATAACTTGTTTTTAACTTCCTTAGCCATTCTAAAAGCCAAGGAGTTAATTACATAGTATTCATCCCCCATTTTTACTAAATACTTATTATCCTTTACAGAAATCTCCATAAAGGTAGTTTCACCGTCCGTTATGGTATAACGTTCATCGCCGGCTTTTATGTAGCTTACTTCTCCTTCTAAAAGTTTAGGAGCTGAGGCATCATCAATGTTTGATAAACTTATAGAATATGCGCCTCTAAAACCGGAGCCTGCATCAATTTGCAATTGAAGCTTTTCAGGCAAGGATACAGACTCACCTAAAGAAAATATCGGTTGAATACAAACAATTACACAAAGTAAAAATAAAAATACCTTTTTCATATTAGTTTTTCTCCTTTATATGCTTAAGGGTTTCAGTAAACTTGTTCCAATCATCATCAGTCATACCGTAGGATAATATATCTGCCGACATATCATCTTGGTTTACCATTATTTTTAACAATGAAGCCGCTACATTTTGAACCAACTCATTACTAATGCTTTTAATATATACTTCATTCCATTCATCCATATTAATATATTGTATACCAAAGTCTTTATTACAAATATAAGGCTCCAAAGACTCTTCGATTGAATTTAAGTTTTGTTCAATACCACCACTATCAATGCCAAAAACAAGAGCTTTTTCATACTCTGCCGCCTTGTCCATATTTGAAACATCACTAAGGTTTAAGGTCATATCAACAGTATTGGCATTATTATTTTTAATAAATAAATTTGCATTTCCATTTAAGCTAAAAACATTATTGTTATTAATTAATTGAATGTTAGGCTCAATTCTATAAGAATTTGTATTTGTTATATCGTCAACTTTATTTTCTGTTTTATATTCAAAATCACCAATAAATTCCGTTACACTCTTACTTTTATTTATATCTAAATTGCTGATTATAGTTTCTGTATTTTGAAATTCTCTGGTTTTATGCTTGTATTCTGATTTGATTATTATTCCTTTTTCATCTTTTAAAATGCACTTAATATCATAATAATCATTTCTGGTATTTACCGAAGTAGCTTTGAACTCATATCTATAAGAATTATAACTATTGTTAAAACTTGCCAAAAACTCTATTTTTCTCTTTATGCCATTGGCAAATTCTGCCTTGCCGTCAAATTTTATAGCAACACGATTACCTTTATCATCATGATAATCTTTTATTTCCCATTTTCCATAAGGAATTGGGCTCATATCTTTTTGAATTTTTGAATCTATTCCTACAATCATAACTGTTGTTATAAGGTCTGCATATTTATCTATTTCATCTTTTGGCACTACATAGGTATATAAAACTTTTGCATTTGCAGTTTCTTTAAACTTGGCATTGGTTTTTGTTTTTTTACTTTCACCTAAAGTGTCGATAAGAGGTTGAATTAAAGAATTATGTAAATCTTTAGCAGCAAAGGGGTTAAAACAATAATTGCTTTCAATAATTTCATCGCCTATGTTTAACATAGATAAGGGCGATGCGCCATCTTTGGCTAAAATACGGAAATCTAATAAGGAATTTAATGTATAGTACATATCTTTATTGGTAATTTCTGCTTGAGAATATACCTCATCACCTGCATAAGTTAGCTTTGAAAGACTTACTATTTTATCAGCATATTGTTTAAAGCTTAAGCTAAGTTGCAAATTTTGTATGGCCTTATTATATACTTGTGTTTGACTATCATCAAAAGGGTACAACTTATTAGCCCTTGCACTAATATCAAAATTTATTGAATAATTTTCATTCGTATCTATAAATGAATTCAAAAATGACAAATTATTTGAAACAACAGCACTTGCCGTTGAAAACATAAGTAATAAA
>JAAZPT010000277.1 GCA_012797085.1 Christensenellaceae bacterium
GAAAACAAAAGAAAACAAAGGGAGAGGTGAAGAATATTATGGAACGAAATAACAAGATTCGTAAAGCTTATAAACTTACCGGTAGCAATAGTTTTTACGATGGAATGATTACATGCTCAACCTTTCTTGGTAAGGCGGTCTCTCGTTTGGTGTGGGGTATGGGCTCAAAAGAATGCACTGAATACCAAATGAGAGCGCTTTCTGGCATACCTGAGGGATTTTCAGGGCGGTTATTGGAGGTTCCTGTAGGAACAGGTGTATTGACGATGCCTATTTATCAAACTATACCCAAGGCAAAAATTATTTGCCTTGATTATTCGTTAGATATGATGGAGCAAGCACAAGAAAAAGCGGAACGAATGGAGTTAAAAAACATAGTTTTTCAGCAAGGCGACGTTGGTGCATTACCTTTTGAGGATAATAGTTTTGATATTGTTCTTTCTCTCAACGGTTTCCATGCTTTTCCAATAAAATATATTGCATATCAAGAAACGTACCGTGTTCTTAAAAACGGCGGTGTTTTTTGCGGTTGTTTTTATGTAAAAGGCGCTAATAAGCGAACGGATTGGTTTATCCGTAATATTTATCAGCCAATGAACTTTTTTGCTCCTCCTTATGAAACCATAGATAGCTTGAATACACGTTTAAATAAAATGTACAGCAGTGTAGAAACAGGCCAAATTAAGTCCATAACTTGGTTTGTTTGTTATAAAGAATAATACTATAAAAAACAACTTTAATATAAATAATAAGCATTTTTCTTTTTCAAGGTGAAACAGCATGACAGATTAACAAACTTAATACATTTGGACCAACATTAAATTATACATTTTTAAGAAATATAAAAATATTATTGACAAAATAGTTAGATGCTGATAACATAAAAAAAGATTCGACGCAATCGTCGAAAAACAAACGACAGGAAGTGCTATGCTTTGACCTTATCCATAAGAGAAATTAGGCAAAAAGAAATTTTGGATGCTGCTACTAAAGTTTTTATTCGCCAAGGCTTTAATAATACAAGTATGGAGGATATTATAGCTGAAACTTCTTTGTCAAAAGGGGGTTTTTATTATTACTATAAAAATACTGTAAATATATTACACGACTTAATGAAACAGGGAATGGCCTACCGTATGTCTAAAATGAATGAATTTATGACAAACTACTCTTCAGTAATGGATAAACAGGCATTGGTGGAGATGTTGGTAGATAAAATGCTTGATGAAAGCGAACTTATGAGTGTATATGTTATATATTTGCAGGCTGCCAAGAACAATAAGGAATTAAAAGCCTTATTTCCTGTTTTAGTTGAAGAAACTCTTTCTCTTGCTTATAAAGATATTAAAGGTTCATGTATTGGCGATTTCAAATATTATGCTACGGATTTTATGATTTTTTTTATGAACACAATTATTTTAGGGTGTGAAATTTTGGATGCAAGAGATAATTTTAAAAAAAATAGAGATTTTTTTGTAGAGATAGTTAAGCTTTATTTTGATTATTTTGATAGAGGAGATATCAAATAATTTTTTTAAGCAATAGTTAGTTCAAGCTAACTAATATAATGATTAGGAAAGGTGTATTTTTATGGATGAAAATCAAAAAGAAATTGAAAACAAGCAAAAAGCTAAAGCTGGACAAAATGCGTTAAAAAGGCTCGGAAAGCCAATCAAAGGAAGGATATTACTTGCACAAATGTTAACTGCAATATCCGGAATTTTAAGCATAGCTCCATTTGTTGCATTGACAGAGATTGGCAAACTTTTAATAGAATCCTATCAACTTGGTGTAATGAAAAGTTCGCAGATATGGAGTTCTTGCAAGATATTAATAATGTCGTTTTCTTTGAAATCGCTTTTATATTTTGTTTCTCTTTTAATTACGCATTTTGCAGACTTAAAATTAAGGAATATTTTAAGAATAGGAATTATCGAAAGAATGTCAAAAGCTCCATTATCATGGTTTAGTGAATCAAATTCAGGGATTATTCGTAAGGCGGTACAGGATGATACACAAACAGTCCACACCATAGTTGCCCATGGACCTATTGATCAGCTAAATGCAATCATAACTCCTTTAGCGCTTTTGACGTACAGCTTTTATGTGGATTGGCGCTTGGGGTTTTTATCCATTGCTACAATACCTATATATTTTACGCTCTATGGTTCAACTATGAAAGGAATGGACGAAAAGACGGCGGCTTTGGATACAAAACTTGGAAAAGTGTCGTCAACAATGGTAGAGTTCGTTTCGGGAATATCTGTTGTTAAGGCTTTTGGAAGGTCAGGAAAAGCTCATCGCAATTATTTAGATGCAGCTGATATATATGCTTTATTCTATCGCAATTGGGCTTTACCGCTTGTATCAAGAACTTGTTTATCACTATCATGGGTGTCTACGCCTGTTCTTTTGTTGGTAAACTTGGCGGGTGGGGCATTGTTGATTAATGCCGGGCATGTAAATATAGCCCAAGTGCTTACTACAACACTAATTGCTATGATTTTACCCGAAACTATTGTTACAGTAGCTACTATTTCTTGGTCTTATCAGCTGGCGGGGTCAGCAGGTACCAGACTCTGTGATATTTTAGATTTAAAAACTTTACCAAAGTCTAAACATAATAAAAAACCTGTAGATTCATCTATTGAATTTAATAATGTTTCCTTCTCATATGGTGAAACTGAGGCTTTAAAGGATGTTGATTTACAAATTCCAAAAGGAACAGTTAGCGCTTTGATAGGGCCGTCTGGTTCTGGAAAGACAACGCTTGCTACATTAATTGCAAGGTTTAACGATCCTGATATAGGTTCAGTTAAAATTGGCGGGGTTGATATAAGAGATATGAGCGAGGATACATTGTACGATCAAGTCGCCTTTGTTTTGCAAGATGCCCAACTTCTTAATATTTCTATAGAAGATAATATTATGTTGGGAAGTCCGGAAGCTAGTTTTGAAGACGTTAAAAAAGCTGCAAAAGCTGCACAAATTCATGATTATATTGTTAGCCTTCCTAAAGGATACAAAACCATATTAGGAACTGATACAAAGTTATCCGGAGGGCAAGAACAGAGGCTTGCTATTGCTAGGGCAATTTTGATTGATGCTCCAATATTGTTGTTGGACGAAGCTACAGCTTTTGCCGATCCTGAATCGGAAGCGGAAATTCAAAAAGCCCTATCTTACCTGATTAAAGATAGAACGGTTTTAGTTATTGCCCATAGACCAGGTGCAATAAAAGGTGCTGATAAACTTGTGGTAATGGAAAACGGAAAGATAAGTGCTGAAGGTCGCCATGAGGAGTTGTTGGATAATGCTCACTATAGCATATTGCTAAGGCAATCAATGAATCATGAGGAGGGTATAGCATGAAAAAACAAGCTTTAATTTTTAGATTTAAAAGATATATGGCTAAAGAGAATTGGAAAAAGACAAAAACGGGATATTCTTCAGGCATTGTTGCAGGGGTTTTAAACGGTTTATCTTTAATGATTCTTCTACCTGCAATAGTATCTTTAGCAGAAAACAGATCAGTGCTTGGGTTGTCTTTTTGGAACTGGATTTTAATTTTACTTGTAGTAGGCATATTATCAATTATTTTGGATTTTGTTGGGCAAAGAGTTTCCTATATAGGAGGCTTAGGATTTA
>JAAZPT010000278.1 GCA_012797085.1 Christensenellaceae bacterium
AAGTATATCAACATAAGTTAAATGATAAATTTGATTATATATTAGGTTTGGATAATATATACGCAAAAAGCAAAGTGGAACTTGCAAAAAATTTTGTTAGTAAAAATAATGCTTATAATTATTATCTTGTTGGTGATACATTACATGATTTTGAAGTTGCTAATGAAATTGATGCTAAATGTATATTACTTATGAATGGGCATCAGTCAATTTCAAAGATTAAAAAGAGCAATGCAATAATTGCCGAAAACCTAGAAGAACTTATAAGTATTATAAACTAAGGAGGAACATGTTATGTTTGGATTTAGGCCTGAAGGTAGAAAGGTTCAAAACATGGATCCGTTGGTAGAAATTACTTCATATATAATGCCAACAAGGGTTGATGCCCAAGTGTTTCTAAATCAAGAAATACGATATGATGTTTTAGCCAACTATATAGCAAAAAAAGCAAAAGAAGGTTATAAAATAACCTTTATGGAAATTATTATTGCTGCTTTTGTTAGAGCCGTATCACAACTACCGGAAGTAAATAGGTTTGTTGTTAATAAAACCTTGTATTCGAGGAAGGAACTTACAGTATCTTTTGCAATACTTAAGCATGCTGAAGATGACAATCCGCCGGAAGAAACTGTTGTTAAGGTTAAATTTGATCCATATGATACTTTATATGATGTTGTATCCAGAGTAAAAAAAGATGTAATAGAAAATCAAAAACCTGAAAATAGCAACTCAACATTAAAATTGGTTAAGTTTTTAATGAACGTTCCAATGTTGCCAACAATTGTTGTTGGTTTTGCGAAACTTTTAGATAGATACGGTCTTTTACCTAAGGTTATTATAGACTTATCTCCTTTTCATACAAGTATGTTTATAACAAATATGGCATCGATAGGTATGTCAAACGTAAATCATCATATTTATAACTTTGGTACAACCACCCTTTTTGTTTCTATGGGAGCAGTTAAGCGTTCTTTTAAAATGCTTAAGGATGGAAGTTTAAAACGAAACAGACTTTTACCTTTAGGAATTACTGCGGATGAAAGAGTTTGTGCAGGTGCAGTTTATGCTAAATTATTTGCTTATGTTATGGACTTTTTAAATGAACCTGAAAAACTAGAAACACCGCCGGAAACAGTTAGATTTGACAAAAACTGTGAGTATAGTGAACCTAAGGTGGATTTGAAATATTCAAAAATTAATTTTGAATAATCAATTAATTTAATGATAGTTTATCCCTTTAGAATTGGTAAAAAAACTGATAAAAATATTGGTACAAAAAATGTTGCCTCAATTGCAACTTTTTGTACCGATTTTTCTTATACATTAATAGATGAAAGTTTATGGTATCAAAGTTTAATTAACATTAAAAACTATGGTATTGATGGTATAAAAATAAATTTGGCTTGGGGAGACATAGAGCTTGCCCAAGACAAATATTTTTTAAATGGGCAAAACAATATTCATAAGCTATGTAAATTATGTAAAAACATAGGAATCTTTGTAATTATAAACTTTGTACCTTTTGCATGTAAAAATTATAAAAATCATGGTTTACCGTCATATCTTAACAATATAAACATTTTTAATGATTTTTATAAAGAGAACAACTTAATCTACTTCAATAGATTTATTAACATAGTACACAACAGTTTGGGTAATATGTACACAATATATGGTGGACCAATTATTGGAGTTTCAATTGATTTAGATGATGATTTTTTTGTTTCAAATCATGAAAAGTCAAAAGCATACCAAATAATATTAGGTGCTTTTAACAATAATAATATTGTATTAAATTTTGTATGGACAAATGATTTAAATAACTCCACAAAAATTAACACAAACAAAATAATAAACGTTAATGGTATTGAGGATAATATAAAGGAATCAAATGATTTTTCCTTATATAATATTAATTTAAAGAGTATTGTAAACAAAAATCAAAATGTTTTGGAATTAATTATTTTGTCAATTAATAATGGGCAAGGTATATTTTGTTTAAATGATTTTTTTGAAATGATTTACCCATATTCAAATATTTATAATGATGTTAAATTCAGTGGATTAAAATATGAATTAAAAAAATTAATTAGATCAATTTCATGTTTTGATGAATATTATGCTTTATCAAAGGAAAGTTTATTAAAAACAAGTAATTTAAATTATAAAAACGAAAAAGATAAAAAAATAATGTTTTGTAATGAAGATAATGAAACATCTATTATTTTTACAAATTTATTTTTTGGAAATAGTTTAATAAATTATTGTAATATTCAAGTTGTTTTTAGGGGGATTTATAATAATAGGGAAGTGTGGCTTTGTAAGGAGTCAACTTTATTTAAACCTCAAATTTCCATTGATAATAAAGTAATTGATATAGTACCAATGGAAACTACAACTGTAATATCTAATGGCAAAGTTATTGAAATTTTTTGTTTGTCAAAGTATGATAAGCGAAATTACTTAGTTGTAAGCCACAAACAAAAACCATACTTTGTATTAAGTGATGGGGAACTTGTAAACATCGAAAATGGATTTTCCTTGATGTGTTGCGGCGTGAACAAAGATATAACTATTTGGCCAAAACCTTCAGTTAATATTTTCAAATATCCAAACAAAAGCTTTGAGGGTTTTGATTACGTTAGTTTTAAAACCAGGCTAAATTTTAGTAAGGAAGCTTTAAATATAAAAGAAACTGATAATAATCAATTAAAAATAGAAATTACGAATTCAATAATAAATGAATTAATCAGTATAAAAAACAGCTATGATAATATTGCTTTAGAAATATTTTCACCAAGCAAAGCCATACTAATAATAAATGGGAAAGAAATAGCTAAATTAAAAGAAAATGAACCCTTAATCTTATTTTTAAAACAATATACGTTTGAAATAATCAACGGTGAAATAATATTAGAGGTTTTTGGAATAAAATATAAGCCGATAGCATATAAATATCAGTTCAAAACTATTAATTATTTCTTTAATAATTGAGGAGGAAATTGTGAGCGAAATCAAATATAAATGTTGGGCAAAGGCAGCCTTTGGCTTAGAAGGAATAATTGCTAATGAATTAAAATATCAAGGCTTGGAAGCAAAGGCTGATATAGGTGGAGTGCGTTTTAATGCAAATATTAGTGAAATATTATATGCTAATATAAACTTGCGTTGTAGCGACAGGGTTCTTATTATTTTAAATGAAGCTAAGGTAACTACTTTTGATGAG
>JAAZPT010000279.1 GCA_012797085.1 Christensenellaceae bacterium
GACTATGATATTGGTAACTTTAACAGTAAATTTAATCAAGAATTAAATAAAAACAATGTTACATTACAATATGGCTTGGATTGGTTCAACCTTGATAAAAAACACTATGCAATGACCAATAATAGTAGCCAAGTAATTGTACCTGATACAACACAAAAAGGCGCAGCAATAGCCTATTTTGAAATTTATACAATCGATAATACAATAAATATTCCGGATGATAACTTTAACTTAGATATACCTGTTGCTATTGATGGAAAAGGTAAAGCTAAACAAATGACAATTCCTATAAAGCTTATAAACAATGGACAAATTAAAAAATATCATGGTGAAGATAAGTATTTAGACTATGGAAAAATTTATAATATTGATGCTAAAATATCGCCTTTAAAAATATATTTAAGCTTAAAAATGGATTTTTATGAATGTGCTGATAATGATGATTGCCAAAATATTATAAATTATTGGAGAGAATTTGCCCTTGTTGATAAGTACGGCAATATATATGGTTATAGTGGCAATGTAGTAAGTAGTGGTTATTTTGTTGATGATAATGGTACAACACATATTACAAAAGAAATACAATATTACCCGGCAGAAAATTATCCGAATGAGTTGTATATTGCACCTGTTGGCTATTTTGGAAATGAAAATGAATTGACTTCAAATATTGATATGGCAATTAAACTAATAGGAGGCTAATATGAAAAAAATATTTTCAATATTAATTGTTTTTATATTAATTATTTCAACAGCAAATATAGTATTTGCTGATGGTTTAACATTAGCTGAGTTAAAGGCTGAAACTCCGGAAAGACTTATTATGAATGTAACAACAAAAAACGGGGAAGTTGTAGAAGTTGATGCACCGATTATATTACCCGATGTTGATAATATACCAACATTGTTGGCAAAAAGAATGACCTTTGATACAAGTAATGTAGGTAAAGATTTTCCAGTAATGAAAGGCGAAAATCAATGTGTTAATGTAGCTTCTCAATATTGGAATTATGACGGCTCTCCATTTATTAGCTTTGAAACTTACCCTGATGGTAAAAAAAGCAAAAGAAACGGTGTGCTTGATGCCATGAAAAGGGAAATGTTGCCATTAGGTACAATATCTGTAGAAAATGATATTACTGTTGATTATATTAATGAATTAATGAAAAAAATTGTAACAAAATATAGCAAAGATGAGGTTCCGGAATTTAGAGTGCTTAGACCTATACTTTACAGTGGCTTATATTATACAAAGATGGAGAGATGTAAAAATAAAGATTTTAAAATGATACAATATCCTGTTGCAAATAAAAACAAACCTGTAAAAAACAGAACAAGGGAACTTTGGAGCGTTTATTTTGCACAAAACATAGAAGGCGTTGAAGTTTTTACCGGACAGTATAGGTTGGGATATGATAATTATCATTGTCATAAACCCGGATTTGTTGCTGAAGGATGGATTGAGTTACTAAGTGAGAAGGATTTTCTTTTTAGTGCCTGTGCTTTTAAAAAGCTTGATGTTATAAAAGAAAAAAACCTATTTGCATCTTTTGAAAGCCTTAAAAGTAAACTTGAAGATAGAATTAAAAAC
>JAAZPT010000280.1 GCA_012797085.1 Christensenellaceae bacterium
CACCTATAATTATAGCTTCGGGATTGAAAATATGCAATAAACTGCCAATAGCAACACCGTGATAGTAGAAAAACTTATCTACAACGGCTTGGAGTTCAGGTATACTTTTAGCTTTTTCAAATATCTCTTCCCCGTCAACATCAAAACCGGCTTTTTTAGCATTCCTTAATAATGCCCTTGTGGATGCAAGGTGCTCAAAACAGCCATGGTTGCCGCAGGTACATATATCCTCACCATCAGCAATAACCATATGGCCTATATTGCCACCAAAGCCTTTGTAACCGTTTAATATTTTTCCATCAACAATAACTCCGCCGCCTATGCCTGTACCTATTGTATATACTATTGCATCTTTAAAGTCTACAGCGTTGCCTATCCACATTTCCGCAAGGGCAGCAGCGTTAGCATCATTAAGCATTGTAAAGGGATATTCCTTGCCTATAGCATTAAATATTTTTTCCGCAAGGTTAATGTTGCGCCAATCAGGTATATTACCACAACTATCAACAATATAATGAGTTTTTGGGTTAACATCACCGGTAACTGAGGCTGCTATACCGTCAATTACTATATTATCAGCAACTAATTTATCATGATACTCATTTACAGAGCTTGTAATAGTATCTATAAGCGGGCGTTTATAACCGTCAAAATACGCTTGATATGTTTCCTTATGGCTAATATCGCCTTTTTCCGTAACTAACCCATATTTTATGGCTGTACCGCCAATATCTATACATAAATATTTTTTCACAACTATACCCATCCTAAAATGCAAGGAATATCATTACAATTAGCTTTGCTAAATATAATGATATTCCTGTAATATTAAAATAATTCCTTAACTTTGTGAGCCACAGTATTGCCTAAAACTTCATGGGCTTCCTCATCAAGGTGTATGCCATCAATTTTAGAGGCTCTTATATACTGTGATGCATCAAGAAATTCGCATTTTTGTGCCTTTGAAACTTCCTTTAACATTTGTATAATATCCTTGGATTTTTGTATGCCTTCATAAAAGTTGAACATGGATGCAAATTCGCAATTATAAATACCTTCATTTATAGGCGCAGGTGCAATAACCAATATTTTAGGCAAAGCTTGATTATTAAAATAATATATGCCTTTTATTTTGTTAATGCACTCTTCAACGCCCCTGGAAACATCAGTAATGCTCAGGTTGAACCTACGCTTAATATCATTTGTACCGAGCATTATAATTACCATGTCCACCGGGTTATGGGTATTTATAGCCATATGTATTGTTTTGTAACCACAAAGATAGGGGTCAAAATTATCCTCTATAGAAGCAGTTCTGCCGCATAGGCCTTCTTCTATAATTTTAAATTCATCACCCAATAATTTTTGCATCACAACAGGCCATCTGTTTTCATACCTGCCTTGCCCGTCCGGCCTTGCACCATATGTATTTGAATCACCAAAGCAGAGTATGGTTTTTTTTCTCAATTTAAATACCCCACTTTTTATATGTCTTATCTATTAATTCAACAACCTTTTTAATTTTAGGCATATCCTCGGAAATAATATCGGGCATAGGATGCCTTACTCCGCCAAGCTCCAAACCGTCACGTTGTTTTATAACCTCTTTTATAACAGCATACATGCTGCCGTGGCAGGATGTAAGGCCGTTAATAATATCTAAACAATCGCTTTGAATTTCATGTGCTCTTCTTAAGTAACCATCTTTAACACAGTTAAAAATTTCTATATAAAGCTCCGGCATTGCACCATATGTACCGCCGATACCACCATCTGCACCTATAGCCAAGCCCGAAACAAGCTGTTCGTCAGGACCATTAAAAACCACTTTGCCTTCGCCAAGTATTTGTTTAAATTGTAAAATATCCATTACAGGCATTGATGAGTTTTTAACACCAATAACTCTGGGATTCTTTATCATTTCTTTAAGCAGAGAGGGAGTTAAAGCTGTACCTGCAAGTTGTGGAATATTATAAATAATAAAATCCGTATTAGGTGCTGCAGCGGAAATATCATTCCAATATTTTGCAACAGCATGGTCCGGCAATCTAAAATAAATTGGCGGTATAGCTGCAATAGCATCAACACCCATAGACTCTGCATGGGTTGCAAGCTCTTGGCTATACTTTGTACTGTTACAAGCAACATGGGCAATAATTGTGCATTTACCCCTGGCAACTTCCATTACTGCCTCAAGCATACGTTTTCTTTCTTTTCTGTCCAAATAAATACATTCGCTGGAAGATCCCCCAACATATAGACCTTTAACGCCCTTTTCCAAAAAAAGTTTTGTTAATGCCTTTGTACCTTCGTAGCTAATTTCATTGTTTTCGTCATAGCAAGCATAAAGTGCCGGAATTATGCCACTATATTTTTCTGAACTCATATCCATCCACCCCATCCTTTTTTTATTGATACATCTATTTTACCCTTTAACTGCTCCAAGTGCAATACCCTGTGTAAAAGCATTTTGGAAAGCAACGAATATTGCAACAATCGGTACAGCACCCAATGCGGCGCCCGCCATTATAAGGCCGTAGTCCGTTGAATACTCCCCTTGCAATGTAGCAACACCAAGAGATATTGTAAGGTTGGAGCGTTTTACCAACATTACCAATTGTAAGAAATAATCATTCCATGTATTAATAAATGTGAATATGGCCAATGCACCAAAGGCCGGCTTAAGCATGGGAACAACTATTTGAACAAAGGTTTGCCACTCGTTTGCACCGTCAATACGGCTTGCCTCCATAAGGGAACCCGGTATGCCTTCAGCAAATTGTTTCATTAAAAATATACCGAAGGGCCAACCTACACTCGGCAGTATTGCCGCCCACAATGTATCGTGCATATTCATACTGCTTACAAGGTTAACCAAGGGTACAAGCACAACTTGCTTTGGCAATGCCATTGCAGCAACAAACATTGAAAACAACAATGCTCTACCGGCAAAGCGTTTTTTAGCAAGCACATAGCCGGCCATTGAGGCTGTTAAACAAACTAAAATCATGCTTGCAAAGGATACTATTACCGCATTTGCAAACCATTGCCATGCGGGGTTTATAAACAGTTTATCAAAGTTTTCCATGCTCCATACTGATGGGAAAAACTCCGGAATTTTTGCCATAATAGCATCCCTTGTTTTAAAGGCGCCGGTGATTATCCAATAAAACGGGAAAATAAATGTTAATGATACAGCTACAAGAAGGAGAGTTGATATTAATCTATAGGGTGTTAATTTTGCTTTATCCATTTTTGCATCCTCCTAATAATCAATTTTATTGCCCATTACTTTAAACTGTAGGGCACTAAATACACCAATTAATATTGCCAACACAACGCCCATGGCATTTGCATAGCCATACTCAAATAATTTGAAAGCGTTATGATACAAGTAGAACATAACCGTACTTGTGGAGAATGCAGGCCCACCGTTTGTTAACAACTGTATAAGGGCAAAACATTGGAAGCTGTTAATTGTGGTAATAACAACTACATATAATGTTGTGGGCATAATTGTTGGCCATTTAATGCGCCAAAACACTTGAAAGCTGGTAGCACCGTCAACTTCAGCAGCCTCTGTCAGCGACCTGTCAATATTGCCCAATGATGCAACATACAATACTATAGGTTGACCAACGGATGTAGTTAACAAAATAGTAAGTATACACCAAATGGCAGTATCCACTTGACCTAACCAGGCAACGTTTTTGTTTATTATACCAAGGCCTTGTAAAACAAAGTTTAAAATACCGTAATATCTATCAAAAATCCATTTCCATACAACTACTACCGCTACAGAACCTGTAACTACCGGCAAATAGTAAACTGCACGGAAAAATGAACGGGAAAAACTGTTCATATTGTATATTATAGTTGCCAGCCATAGGGAAAATATTGTAACTATAGGCACTGAACCTACAACAATTATTAATGTATTTTTTACTGACCTAACAAAAATTTCATCTTTAAATAAATTAAGATAGTTATCAATCCCTATGAATTTAAATTCACTCATAGTATATTTAAAAAAGCTTGTGTAAACACCCATGCCCATAGGTAGAGCCACAAAAACAACAAAGAACAACAATGCGGGCAATAAGAAGTAATAGGATACTCTGGTTTGTTGTGCTTGAATTTTGTGTTCCCTGGCGAAAATATTTGTACTCATAATATTCCCCCTATATAGTTTGAAAACTCTCCCCCTTCAAGAAGAGGGAGAGCTGTTAAAAATTTAAATTATTTTGCAAATGCTGCGTTGGAGTTTGTTGTATAGTCAGCAACAGCTGTAGGAATATCCTTTGTGCCAACAAGTATTGATTGAAGCATGTTCCACCATTCAAATCTCATATTAGCAAAGCCGTCCATTGTGTTATAATAGGGGCCATAATATTTTGTGAATGCTGAAAGAAGTTCGTATTCCGGGTTTCCTTCGTAAAGGTTACCAAAGCTGGTTCTAACAGGGAATGCGCCTGTAGCAAGTACGTTTTTAGGACCGAATTCCTCATCGTCACAGATGAACTTGATAAGTTCTTTAGCTGCGTTTGCACGAGCATCATCATTGTTGTTGAAAACGCAGAAGCCGTTTACTAAGTATTCAAGCTCCGGAACGCTGTCATCACTTGGGAATGGAACTGAAATTTTTTCAAAATCTGTCGGGTTGTTAGCTGCAGCGCTTGTACCCCAGCAAATGCTGTAAGGAAGTATGCCTTGAACATATAATTTGATTTCGTCACCGGCTACGATATCTGTACCGGCTTCAAGTTTGCCTGCGTCAACTAATTCTTTAATAAGTCCTAAAGCTTTAACGCCTTCATCACTGCCGATTGTGTAAGAATCTTTTGCTTCGTTTGCAATTCTTGCGCCATACAGGTTAGCAACAAATGCGCGTGTACCTTGGTCGCCACCTTGGCCGCCACAGTATACTGAACCGCCAAGTTCTCCGGCTTCATTCAACTTATCAAGAGCTTTTAAGAAGTCTTCTGTTGACCATGTACGGTCGCCTTCCAAGTTAACAAATTCGATAGCGCCGGATGATTCGAACTTATCTTTGTTTAAAGACATAAAGAAGGGTGATGAGCTTATTGGATACATCCAATATGTTGTACCGTCTGAGCAAGCGCCTAAAAGATCTTCACTTGCAACGTCAGCTTTGAATTCGTCTGTGAAAAGATCATCCAAGCTAACCAATTTGCCGTTTTTACCATATTCTATGATACGACCAGGTGCGTCAAATAATACGTCGGGTGCTGTGCCGCCTTCTATAGCGGATATAAGTTTGTCAGGACCGTTTTGGAAATCGATTGTTTCGATTTCAACTTTAATGTTGGGGAATTTAGCCTCGAAAGCATCCGCTATTGTTCTTTCATATGTTCCGGGAGCAGCGCCGTCGGGTTGGCCGAATGTGGGGAATACCCACCATGTAACTGTTGTTGTTCCTTCAGCTACTGCGAAAGAAGCCATTGAAAGAACCATAATCATTGTTAAAACCAGAGCTAAAAGTTTTTTCATGATATATCCTCCTTTTAATTTTACAACTTTTGTTGCTTATTTAATATGTTTATAACATCAAATATATTTTTTGTCAATGCATTTTGTATGGAAAAATTTTCCATTTTGTGTTTATGTTAATTTATATTACCATGTTATACATATTTAGCCTTAAAAACATTGTTTTTCAAAACATTTATGTATAAAATCGTAATTTTTTTGCTTTATAATAACATTGTAAAAAATATGTTTATTTTCACCAAATTATAATAAAAATATTGAATTTTATTTCATTTAATGTTAAATTATCATTAATACCTTATATAAAGGAGGAATTATGCAGGACGATTTAATTACTAAAATGAAACTTTTATCCAATACTTTTACAAAAGCGGAAAAAAAGATAGCAGACTACATACTTGAAAACGGTAATGATGTGCTATATATGAGTATATCCGAATTAGCCGAAACATGTGGTGTGGGCGACACCAGTGTGTTCAGGTTCTGTAAACATTTAGATAAAAAAGGCTATATGGATTTTAAAATGGATTTGGCTCAGGCTCTATCCCTAAGGGAAGACAACTCCCCCAATATTAGCGATAACAGCGGTTTTTCAAAGGACAGCATAGAAGATATAGCTGAGAAATCATTAAAACTTAATATTGACGCATTGCACGAAACATTAAGAATTAACGATATTAAAAATATAGAAAAAGCGGCAGAGCTTATGCTCAGCGCTAACAGAATAATGTTTTACGGCAGCGGATCATCAATGAGTTCCGCCTACGAGGCCTATTGCAGGTTTTTAAGAATAAGCCCTAAAGCTTTTGCCCTGTTTGACAGCCATTTGCAAGCCATGAGTGCTTCCCTTTTAGGCCCCGGTGATGTAGCTGTTGCATTCTCTTACAGTGGCGCAACCAAGGATACTATTTATACGGCAAACCTTGCCCACAAGGCCGGAGCAAAAATAATAGCCATAACAAGGTTTTCAAAATCGCCATTGACGGAAATATCGGATTTAACCCTTTTATGTGGCGCAAATGAAAGCCCTTTACAAGGCGGATCTTTTACTGTAAAAATATCTCAACTGTTTATAATTGATTTACTATTTATATCCTTTATGAAAATGAGCGGTAAACAAGCAGAAATAAACAGAAAAAAGACATCAAACTCCATTGTGGAAAAAATAATTTAAAAAAGCAAGTTTTGAAATGATTTTTCATTGTTTTTTGCTTGACGAAAAATATTTTTAATAATATAATTTTAGCAATATAAAATATAAAATGAAAGGGGAATATGTGTGAAAGACCTTAGTGTACTAGATAATTTAAGGGGTAAACTTATTGTATCCTGCCAAGCCTTAGAAACCGAACCTCTTTATGACCCTGACAGATCCCTTATGGGTCACATGGCAAAAGCTGCCTACCTTGGCGGCGCCAGTGGCATAAGGGCAAATACCGTAAGGGACATTATAGAAATTAAAAAATTTGTAGACCTGCCGATTATAGGAATAATAAAGGCTGAAACCCCCGGTTGCAGTGTTTTTATTACCCCTACAATTAAAGAAATTGATGATTTAGTTGCTATAGGTTGTGATATTATTGCAACAGATGCAACAGATAGGATAAGACCTGACGGCAAAACTTTAGACGAGTTTTTTACCGAATGCAAAAAGAAATATCCAAACCAGCTTTTTATGGCAGACTGCTCAACATACGAGGAATGTATGCATGCTGAAGAAATCGGCTTTGATGTGGTTTCCACCACACTAACAGGCTATACGGAAAAAACAAAGGGTGTAGAAATACCTAATTTTGAGTTAATCAGCCGCATAGTTAAAGATTGCAAAGCCTATATAATAGCCGAAGGCGGAATTTGGAAGCCTGAGCAATTGGCTGAAGCCTATAAAACAGGAGTTGACTCCGTAGTTATAGGCTCCGCAATAACAAGACCCATGGAAATTACAAAGCGCTTTGCAGCAGTTTTGAATAAATAAATACATATAAAAACAGAGGGTTGAATCCCTCTATTTTTATATGTTGTTTGTAGATATTAAGTTTGCAATATTAAACTAGGGTATTATTTTCAAGTTGAACTTTGAAATAATGCCCTTTATCGTTGTTTGTCGTTAATTTATAATTCCTAATAAAACATTACCATTACTTCAAAAAACTATCCAGCATAGTGTCCAGCTCACGGCAAAACTCTTCAGGAGAATCATAGTTAGGTGCATGGCCAAGACCATCAATCAAAACGAAATCCTTTTTCGGTGCAGATATCATATTATAGTAGTCTTCTGTATATTTGACAGGTGTGATCCAATCTTCCGCCCCGGAAATAAAACCGACAGGAACTTGATATTCCAATCCGTAATCGCGAACATCGGCTGCCACAGTAAAATCAAACAGCTGTTGGTTGAGAGCAGTATATTTTTCAAGACTTGAAACTTGTTTAAAAAACCAGCGAACATCATCTAGCCACATATAAGGGGATACAACGCCTTGCCATATCCTGTTTGCTTCGTTTTCTACCGGATGATATGGAAGCGTATGCTTTCTGAGATGCATCAAAGTAGACAATGTCATATGTTCCGAAAAAGCACGATAAGCAGCTCCCATGTCTGCGGTATCATCACCTTGAGCTTTCGCTTTTTCAAGAGCATCTTCATAACTGTAAGGCTCGCTTTCTGAGATCGCTACCGCTTGCCCTATACCGACATACGCCGCCACCTTATCCGGATGAGATAAAGTGTACCGGCTTCCAAGCGCCGTTCCGTAGGAATGCCCCACAAGAATGACTTTTTCTTTATCAAAGCGATTTAATACATAGTTCACCAATTCATCAAGATCGACTTGTGCTTGTTCAAAAGTAGCCGTTTGATTATTGGGGTCGATTTTATAATTTCTAAAATATGTCCTTCCACATCCTCTTTGATCCCAATTCACGAAGGTATATTTTCCAACAAGATATTTTTGAAACCGATAATTCATAAATGCGTCCGGACCGGAAGGTCCTCCATGCAACCAAATGATGACCGGATTGTTGACATCTTCTCCGCGAATCAACAAATATTGCTCCTGCCCGTCTAACGGAACATAGATGCTTTCATCAACTCCGTTCGGGGTAGTAATGCGATTGGAAAAATATATGACCCCGCGCATGCCAAGCACAAATAGAACTGCAGCAATGACAGCTACCAGAAGTATGCCCACGATGCCTTTTATAATCGTGCCGAAACCAAATTTTTTATTATTGTTTTTCTTTCGTCTATTCATAACTGTACTCTCCCAAAATCTGCCATAATGGTTCAAACATAATTTCCGGAGCATCTTCAATTCCAGCATCCTTTTGAGAAGTTGAACCTGCGGCATTAAAACCACCAGATACCCTTAATGTATTACCACCAACTATATGCATTTTTTCTAAAACAACAATATCAGCTTGCTAATCAGCAGTTTCTCCCATTACTACGTTTAAGTTAAGCAATAAGCAAAGAACTAAAGCTATACTTATAATAGTTTTTTCATAAAAATTTCTCTTCCTTGTATAATATGAATATTATATTATAACATATTTAAATTATGTAAGTAAAATATAATACATAAAAAGCAGGCTTTACCTGCTTTTTAATATTTTTAATTAAAATTATAATCCGTTAATATGCTTTCCCTGCCTGTGCTTACATCGGTGAAGTACTCATAATAGCTTAAGCCTAAGAAAGAACCTTGAATGTTTACTATATTATCAAAGCCCAAGCCTTGTAATGCCCTTAAAGCATAATAGCTGTCCCAAGATGTTCTGCAGTGGATATATACTGTTCTATCCCTTGGTATTTCATTAAATCTGCTCCTGATTTGACTTAAGGGAATATTTGTAGCACCTTTTATATGGCCTTTTTCATGAATTTTTTTACCCCTTACATCCAGAATGAATTCGCCCTTTTCAACAAGATTTCGCACTTCACTAACGGGAACTTGTTTATACTCTTCATTTAAAACATTTAGGCCAACCAATGCCGCATAGTTTACAACATCCCTTGCGGTGCTGAAGGGTGGAGCATAGCAAAGTTCAAGATCCTTTAAGTCATACAATGTACCGCCCATGGTAATCATCGTTGCAATAACGTCTATCCTTTTTGTAGCATCGCCTTTACTTATGGCTTGTGCCCCCAATATTTTACCTGAAGGGTATTGGAAAACCAACTTAAAGTGTATTGGCGTCGCCCCGGGTATAAGTTTAACCCTGTCAAAGGGGGTAATAACTGCTGTTCTGTAATCTATACCATGCCTTTGAGCCTCACGTTCATTTAAGCCTGTGCTGGCACCGTTAAGGCCAAACACCCTTATACAGCTGGAACCTATAACACCTTTGTTTTGGAAAGTTCTGCCAAATATACCATCTGCAACATTTCTGGCCTGTTTAAGTGCAGGGCCGGCTAAGGCTAATATTTGTTTTTTATTTGTTATAGCATTATGTACTTCTATGGCATCACCTATGGCATATACATCGGGCAAGTTTGTTTGATAGTTATGGTCTACCTTTATGGCACCTGTTTCACCAAGTTCTATGCCGCTTTGTACAAAGGGTTCCACATCCGGTCTTACACCAACGCTCATTATTACCGCTTGAGCCTTTATTTCCTTGCCGCTTTTTAAAACTACCTTGTCGGCAAATATTTCCGTTACGGAATCGCCTACAATAAGGTTTATGCCGTTGCTTAAAATTTCTTTGTGCATAATTTGGGCAAAGTCAAAATCAAAGGGAGCAAGCACTTGATCCATTCCCTCTACAAGGCTTACATTTTTACCGGAATGTTTTAAACACTCTGCAACTTCAACGCCTATAAAGCCTCCGCCTACAACAACTACATCTTCAACACCCTTATTAGTTAAAAAAGCATCTAAGTTGCGTACATTTTCAACGTTTTTGATTATAAAAACATTTTCACCATCTATACCTTTTATTGATCGAGGAAGCACAGCCTTTGCCCCGGGTGAAAGTATTAAATAATCATAATTATCCTCAAATTCTTCCCCTGTTAAAAGGTTTTTAACAACGACCTTATGTTCGTCCGCCTTTATTGTGATAACCTCGTGATTTACCTTTGCAGGCAAATTATATACCTTTTTAAAGGTATCCGGAGTAAAAAACACAAGGTCTTCAATATCTTTTATTTCGCCACTAAAATAGTTGGGCAAGCTACAGTTGGAAAATGAAATATCGGGACCCTTATCATATATAATAATATCCGCCTTTTCATCAAGGCGCCTTATTCTTGCGGCCGCAGAGGCGCCCCCTGCCACGCCGCCTACTATAATAAATTTTTTAGCCATATCAATACCTCGTTTTTAATTTTGTCCATATGCTATGTACCCTTAATTCAGGTTTTTTAAACATATATATTAAATTGCAACGCCCTCTAATTGCAGCAATTTTATTTTTATATCCAAGCCTCCGCCATAGCCCACAAGGCCGCCATCGCTGCCTATTACCCTATGGCAGGGCACTATTATAGGTATGGGGTTTTTATTGTTTGCCATGCCCACTGCCCTAAAGGCTTTTGGGCTTGCAATATCTATAGCAATATCCTTATAACTACGAGTTTGCCCGTAGGATATTTTCAACAAAGCATTCCACACATTTTTTTGAAAGGATGTGCCTATAAGCTCATAAGCTATTTCAAAATATTTGCGCTCTCCATTAAAATATTCACATAGTTGTTTATACACCATGTTGCCAAAATCACTTTTACTGCCATTATCTTTACTAACAAAATTAAGCCTATACAACACATTGTTATTATGGCTTAATTCTATAAAACCTATTGGCGTATTATATGTATCAATTTGCATATATGTACCTAAGTTTAAAAGGAAAGAGCATAAGCCCCTTTCCTTTATTCTATTAAACCGAACATTTCTTCAAAGAAGTTAACGGTTTTTTCTGCCAATTCTTTATAGGCTTTTAATTCCGGATCGCTAAATACGTTAAAAGTATGGTCTGCATCTTTAATAATTTCGCTTGCAATATATTTGCTTCCGGTATTGCTTGTAATTTCTTCCATAGTTTCAAGGGGAACTACAGTATCATTTTCGCCTGCTAATACAAATATAGCACCTGTGTAATTTGAAAGTTCATGGGCTACATCAATATCCCTTGCCTCATCAAACCACGCCAAGGATAATTCCAGCGGCTCACGCCAATCAAATTCCATTTTAGCAAAGCCGTTTTGCTCCGCCTCTTCATACATGCTGCCAAAGTTGTGCATTAAATCCGTTGCACCTGCCCATGTTACCAAAGCTTTTATGTCATCATACCAAGCTGCGGTAAGCATGGCTACTGTGCCTCCTTGGCTCCAGCCTATAACACCTATTTTATCCGGATCTATTTCCGGCTTTTCAAGCATATAATCTATAACCCTTCTACCGTCACGCACTCCGCTTGTTAATGTGTAGTGCCTATAACTTGCTGTGCTGTCACCATTGCCAACAAAGTCAAAGCGTACACTTGCTATACCTTTTTCAGCAAGCAGGGGAGCAAGCATTTTATAGCCGTTGCCTGCCTCTTCCCTATTTGAGCCCGTACCATGATACATTACAACAAGGGGAAACGGACCTTCGCCTTCAGGCATACAAATTGTAGCGGGTATATTCCAACCGCCACCCTCAATGCTTACAACTTCTTCAGCATTCGCAAAACTAAAAAGCATAATTAATGCCAAAACAGCAACTAACAGTTTTTTCATAATATTACCTCCAATTAAATATTATTAACTTTATTCCCATATATTTATATTAACATTTTAAGGCATTAAATACAATAAAAGCGCCCGGATTAACCGAGCGTTTTTATCAATAATATTTTGATTTAAATTTGGGTCTATTTAATATTTCACTCATTACTACTGCGCGCAATAATTCTTCCTTTTCAAACTTATCCGGAATTATTTTAATTTCAGGCTCCGTTTTTTTTCCTTTATATGCCTTGTTAAAGTTTTCTATCCACTTTGAGTTTTCAACTTTAGGTTCATCAAAGGGTTGATAATCTGAAAACTGGGATATATACCCTTCCATGCCTATATATTTACCCTGCATTGATTCAGCTTTTCCTTCGCTGCCAAAGGCTTTACCTTGCGTGGATATAGCCCTGCCCTCATAGCTGTAGGAGCCTTCATTATCAAAGGAGCTACCCTCAACAGTTTGTTCATATTTCCTTTGGGGCATTTCAGGTTTGTCGTCAAGTCCATCCCTTATTTCATTTAATACACTTACAAGGGGCGCAAACCTTTCGTTGTTGCTTGTATTTGCGCTTGTTGTTTTTGCTGTTTGAGTTGGCCTTTTTTGTTTGGCTTTTTTCTTTTTGTTTTTGCTCATAATGCTGTTTACAACAAGAAAAAATATAAATAATTGTATTACACCACTAATAAATCCATCCAAAAGGCTCACCTCCATTTTTTTGTTTTAATAAATTATTTTTTTTGCTCATCAACAACACTCGCAGTGCTTTGTGCAGGAGCACCTATACCGGCAATGCTTTCGCGCATACCCGTATCTGCCATAATATTTCTCATTTGATAATAATCCATTACGCCCAAGTTGCCTTCACGGAGGGCTGCTGCCATAGCACGGGGTACTTCCGCCTCGGCTTCAACAACTTTAGCACGCATTTCTTGAACAGCGGCTTTCATCTCTTGTTCTTGAGCAACGGCCATAGCACGGCGTTCCTCTGCACGAGCTTGAGCAATACGACGGTCTGCCTCGGCTTGATCCATTTGTAGTTGAGCACCGATATTTCTGCCTACATCTACGTCAGCAATATCTATAGATAATATTTCATAAGCAGTACCGGCATCCAAGCCCTTATTAAGCACTGTTTGTGAAATTGTATCGGGATTTTCAAGTACTGCAGAGTGAGTTACAGAGGAGCCAACCGTTGTAACAATACCTTCACCTATACGGGCTATGATAGTTTCTTCACCGGCGCCACCAACAAGGCGTTCAATATTTGTTCTAACAGTAACACGGGCTTTAACCCTTAACTCAATACCGTCCTTTGCAATAGCTGCAACAAGGGGAGTTTCAATTACCTTGGGTGTAACACTCATTTGAACCGCATTAAACACATCCCTGCCTGCAAGGTCTATAGCACAAGCTTTTTCAAAGGACAGAGACATTCCTGCCCTTTGCGCTGCAATAAGGGCATTTATAACCTTATCTATATTACCGCCTGCAAGGAAGTGGGTTTCAAGTTGGTTCAAATTAATATCCAAGCCGGCTTTACGAGCCTTGATAAGGGGTTCAACTATCCTTTTAGGAACAATACGCCTTAAACGCATACCGATTAGTGATGCTATTGAAACATGCACCCCCGATGATATGGCTGTAATCCACAAGCCTAAGGGTACAAACCTTAACACTATGCTAACAAGAAATAAAACCCCTATTATAGCAATAACTACTCCATAAAAATCTTCAAAGAAAAACATATATTTACCTCCAAATTAAATTTTAATTAATTCTACAATTATTTTAGGACCGTCAAATTCACGAACTATTACTTTTGAGCCTTTTACAATATAGTCACCACGGGTAACAACATCAACACGTTTACCCTCGATTTCTGCAATTCCTGCCGGACGAAGATCTGTAACTGCTAAGCCATATTTGCCAACAAGCTTGCTGCTATCTTCTATAGCAGGCTCGGCCTCATTATCTGAAAGTACAAGTGGCGATTTTGACAACCTGCCCTTACGGGCTGAGCGCACTGAAAGGCTTACTACTATTAAAAAAGCCAGAAACACTACTATAGTTAAGCCTATGCCTGCAAGTGTACCAAAACTTTTCCAAGTAAAGTAAATACCAACTATGTTTAAAATAATGCCTAATGTACCCGTAATGCCGAAGCCTGGGATAAGGGCTTCAATTAACAGCAAAATAAAACCGAAAAACACACTAAGTATAATATTTAAATTTGCAAGTATCCAATTGATTATACTATCCATTAAAATCCCTCCTTAATTAAATAATACCACATTTTTATAAGATTGACACATTAATAACATATTTTTTTAATATTTTACAAAAAACTTGAACAGGTAAAAGGCAAACAAAAAACCACCCAAGGGTGGTTTTTTATTATTTAAATCCTAATCTAAGTTATTTAATTCAGCAAAGCTATCCTTTAAAGCAGGATATAGGGATTTATAAAGCTCATAATAGGGCTTATAAGCCTGTGTGTTTTCAGCGATAGGCATTTGCTCATTATCTATTGTGATTATTTTTTGGCAAGCTTGTTCCACATTTTCATATACGCCTGTACCTACACCTGCCAATATGGCAACACCAAGGGCAGGGCCTTCGTTAAATACCTCGGCAGTTTTAACCGGGCAATTATACATATCTGCAAGCATTTGCCTCCAAAGGGGACTTCTTGCTCCGCCACCGCAGCCCATCATATCGTTTACTTCTATATTAAGTTCATGGAATATATCCATACATTGTTTTTGTGAATAGCTTACACCTTCAAGCACAGCGCGACAAATATCCTTCCTTGTATGCATTGCGCTTAAACCAAAGAAAACTCCCCTTGCCTTTTCATCGAGCAACGGACTTCTTTCCCCCATAAGGTAGGGTAAAAACAATAGTTTGTTTGCACCTATGGGTGATTGCTCCGCCTCCCTGTTCATAACAACATAGGGGTCTACACCTAATTTTTCCGCCTCGGCCATTTCCTCGGTGCAAACATTATCCCTAAGCCAACGATAGCTAAGGCCGGCTGCAAGGGTACAGCTCATAACCGTCCATTTGCCCGGAACTGCGGAGCAGAAGCTGTGTATTCTGCCCTGAGGATCAATTTTTACATAATCGCTATGGGCAAATATAACGCCGCTGGTACCTATTGTAGTAAAGGCTTTGCCTGTTGAAACTACCCCTGTGCCTATAGCAGCAGCCGCATTATCCCCGGCACCGCCTACAACGGGTGTACCCTCTGCAAGGCCTGTAAGCTCCGCTGCTGCCCTTGTTACATAGCCTGTAATTTCATAGCTTTCATACATTTTAGCCATAAGGCTTTCGTCAATTTCAAGTATATCAAGTATTTCCTTGCTCCAACAACGGTTTGGAACGTCTAAAAGGTTCATGCCTGAAGCATCGGAAACCTCTGTAGCATATTCACCTGTAAGTTCATAACGAACATAGTCTTTAGGCAAAAGTATATGCCTGCATTGGGCGTATATTTCAGGCTCGTTTTTTCTTACCCAAAGTATCTTGCCGGCAGTAAAGCCTGTAAGGGCCGGGTTTGCCGTTATAGCAATAAGTTTTTCTTTGCCAACTTTATTGGTGATTTCTTCACACTCAGCGCTTGTTCTGCCGTCATTCCAAATAATACTACGTCTCAACACTTTGCCATTTTCATCAAGCATAACCAAACCATGCATTTGGCCGGATATACCAACACCCTTTATATCCTCAGGATCAACGCCACTTTCTGAAATAACGGTTTTCATTGTTTGTTGTGTGGCATTCCACCAATCTGAGGGTTCTTGTTCACTCCAACCGTTTTTAGGTTGATACATAGGGTATTCCACCGTTGCAGAGGCTATATTTTTTCCATTTTCATCAAAAAGTACAGTTTTTGTTCCGGATGTACCCAAATCCACCCCTATTAGGTATCGCATAATATCTCCTTTTAAAACAAGGGCAAGGCATAAGCCCTGCCCTTATATTTTTTATTTAAACATTATATTGTTAAGTATGGTTTCAAGATACTCTTGCCTACCGCTTTCAACATCAACATCTTCAATGTTAAGTGCATAGTCTGCAAGTTCTTCAAGGTTGGTTTGATTGGCAACAATCTTTTTACCTATTCCTGAATTGTAGCTTGCATAGCGGTTTTTAACAAACTCATCTATCCTGCCGTCAGCTTTTATGTCATAAGCCAAACGCAAGCCCAATGCAAAGGTATCCATACCTGCTATATAAGCTAATAGAATATCTTCTAAGGTATTTGAGGGGCGCCTTGTTTTAGCATCAAAGTTTAAGCCGCCGTTTGTAAATCCACCGGCATTTATAACTTCCAACATGCAAAGTGTTGTATCGTAAACATTTGTGGGGAACTGGTCCGTATCCCAACCTAAAAGCAAGTCGCCTTGGTTAGCATCGATTGAACCGAAAGCATCATTTACTATTGCACTGCGCAGTTCATGGTTGAATGTATGGCCTGCTAATGTAGCGTGGTTAGCTTCAACGTTCATTTTAAAGTCTTCTGTTAAGTTGTATTTGCGCAAAAAGTTCATGCATGTAGCAACGTCAAAGTCGTATTGGTGCTTTGTAGGCTCCTTCGGCTTGGGCTCAATATAGAAATCGCCCTTAAAGCCCTTAGCTCTGCCATAATCCCTTGCCATTGTTAAGAACCTTGCCAAGTTATCAAGTTCAAAGCCCATATCTGTATTAAGCAGTGTTTCATAACCTTCACGACCGCCCCAGAATACGTAGCCTGTACCACCAAGTTTAATTGTGGCATCTATACAAGCTTTAACTTTAGCTGCTGCAACGGCAAATACATCGGCATTGGGTGATGTAGCTGCACCGGCCATAAACTTAGGTGCGCTAAAGTTGTTTGCAGTAGCCCAAAGCAATTTTTTGTTGTGCTTTTTTTGCAACTCATAAACATAGTCAACCATTGTATTGAAATAATCTATGCTTTCCTTTACGCTGTTGCCTTCAGGAGCAATATCCACGTCGTGGAAGCAATAGTATTCAATATCAAGCTTATCCATAAGTTCAAAGGCAAAATCAGCTTTAGCCTTAAACATTTCTAAAGGATCCGTTTTGCCGAAGCTTTTATCCATTGTGCCAGAACCGAACATATCTGCTCCTTCTGCAGCGATTGTATGCCAATAGCTCATAGCAAACTTTAAATGATCCTTCATTGTTTTGCCGTCTATTTTTTCTTCCGGATTATAATATTTAAAGGTAAAGGGATCTGTACTTTGTTTACCTGCATAGGTAATTTTTTTAATGTCATTGTATTTTTGCATAATGTAACTCCTTATTTGATTTTTTTAATAAATTTATCTATCCATATTAACGCTGCGCCTACGCTGGCACTTTTAGCCCCGATTTGGCACAGTTTAATAAAGGATTCATTGTTGTTAAAAGGGAAAAGCTCATTAGCCAAATTTTGTAATTTGGCTATATATGGTGGCAAAAACGGTGCTATTTGCCCTCCTATTATTATGGTATTATCCATAATAACCCTTATTGCCACAATGCCCTTTGCCAAATAAAACAAGTATTGGTTCAGTATTTCTAAATACTTTTTATTATCCTTTGCACATTCATCAAAAAATTCTTCTAAACTAACGCCTAAGTCAGTGCTTATTCTGTCTATAGAACACATAGCCTCTAAGCAACCGCTTTTACCACAGCTACACATATTACCGTCGGGAGCAATACAAAGATGCCCAAATTCACAGCTTCTGAAATTATCACCATAATAGGCCTTGTTATCTATTAAAATTGCTCCACCAACACCTTGGTCTACCAAAAGGTAGCTGATATTCCTTTCTAATGGTTTAATCCACCATTCCGCAAATCCCCCTGCATTGGCATCGTTAATAAAAAAAGTATCAAAGTTAAAATATCGGCTTATTTCATCAACATTTTTATTTTTTACGCCTAATGTGGGTGCTAATTCTAAAATATTGTTTTTATTTATTATGCCCGGCAAGCTGATACCTACACCTAAAATATCATTTCGGTTTAGTTTATTGCTATCAACAAATTGTTCCAACTTGTAGGAAAGGAATTCGTAATATGAATCAACATCTTCAAAGTTAATTAGAATTTTTTGGTAAGCTACAACATCTGCCAAAACGTTTACCGCCGTAAACACTACATTGTTTGCCGATATTGCTAAGCCAAGGCTTAGCCTGCTATTAGGTACAAGTTTTACTGTGCATGCTTTACGGCCGCCTGTAGATGCTTCTACGCCTCCATACTTAAGCAGTTTATTTTTAATAAGATAATTTAAACAGCTGGTAACTGTAGGCAGGCTTAAGCCAAGGTTTTCTACCAAAGCCCTTTTTGTAATTGGATCTTGAGCATTATAAACGCTTTGATAAACTAAATGATTATTCCTTTTTCTTACCTCGGCGTTGTTTTTCGCCCTTTTGTCCACAATATTTTACCTCTTTTTTATTTTATTGGCGTTGCTTTTTTAACTTTAAATTTTGATGCAAGATCCATTTTACTGATAATATCAAAGGCAACTGCTCCAAGTAATACCAAGCCTTTAATAACCTGTTGAACATTGCTGTTTATACCCATAATGCTCATACCGTTGTTCAATACGCCGAATATCAGGGCACCAATTACTGTACCGGTAACCGTACCAACACCACCATAAGCAGATGCTCCACCTATAAAGCAGGAACCGATAGCATCCATTTCAAAGCCTGTACCGGATTGAGGAGAAGCGCTGTTTAACCTGGCCGCAAATACAAGACCTGCAACACCGGCTAAAAAGCCCATGTTTGTATAAGCAAAGAACATCATGCGTTCCGTGTTTATACCGCTAAGTTTAGCAGCCTTCATATTGCCGCCCATGGAGTATAAATACCTGCCTTGAACAACATTGCTTGTAAAATAGCCATATATAACTACTACTATACCAAGCACAACCAAAACTGTAGGTATAC
>JAAZPT010000281.1 GCA_012797085.1 Christensenellaceae bacterium
CGAACAAATCTTTTAATTGATAAACCATGTGTTTTAGTTGATATAAATATTCCGTTTGGTGAGCAATACTTAATGAACGAATGGCACTATGGTTCTGAAAGGCTTGAAGTTGCCTTAAGAAATTTTTTTGGATATAAAGCATGTGGCGCGAATGTAATAGTTGCAGTAACATCACAAAATACAGCTAGATTGTTAATCGCTCAGAACATAAACTCCGATGAAAAATGTTCCAATGCTATAACTACTTTATCTAAAGATATTAAAGACTATATCAATGAAACATTGGAAAACATTGAACACTATCTTGGTTTAAAATTAGAAGTTGTCAAAATAGAAAGTTTACCTAATTTAGTATGTGTTTTACAAAAATAATATAGCCAATTTATATTTGAAAGGAAATTTATTATGGGATTTATTAAAAATATCGTTAAAAGTCAATTAGTTGATGTAATTGAATGGCTTGACAACACTTCGAACACAATGGTTTATCGCTATGGCACAGAAGGCAAACAAATAATGATGGGAGCTCAACTTACAGTTAGAGAAAGTCAAGTTGCAGTTTTTGTTAATGAAGGTGAAATTGCAGATGTTTTTGGGCCGGGTAGGTATGAATTAAGTACACAAAACATGCCAATTATGACTGCTTTGAAGTCATGGAAATATGGATTCAATAGCCCTTTTAAAGCTGAAGTATATTTTGTTAACACAAAACAATTTAGGGATTGCAAATGGGGAACCACTAATCCTGTAATGATGCGGGATTCTGAATTTGGAATGATTAGAATTCGTGCTTTCGGTATTTACTCTTTTAGAGTATCTGATGTTGTTACTTTCTTAAAAGAAGTTTTTGGAACAAATAACTATTTTACGGTTGAAGAAGTAGAAGGCCAAATTAAAAGAACAGTTGTTTCAACTTTGAGTGATGCAATTGCAGAAAGTAGAATTCCTGCACTGGATTTAGCAGCAAATTATGAAGAGTTATCACAAACATCACTAGCAATAATTTCTCCTAAAATTAAAGATTTGGGTCTTGAACTAGTAAGTTTTGTAATTGAAAACATTAGCTTACCGGAAGAAGTAGAAAAAACAATGGATAAAAGAACTTCTATGGGAGTTTTAGGGGATTTAAACAAATACACTCAATATCAAGCTGCTGAAGCAATGAGGGATGCGGCTAATGCACCCGGTAGTAATATGGCGGGTATGGGTGTTGGCATGGGAGCGGCTGCCATGATGGGTCAAATGTTTACACAGAGTATGCAGAATACAAGTACATCAAATGCTCCTGTAAATCAAAATCCGTCTAAGCAATGTGTTAGTTGTGGAGAAACCATAGATTTTAATGCAAGGTTTTGTTCTTCATGTGGTGCAGAACAAGGGCCAAGAAAATGTCTAAATTGTGGTAATAATATTCAAGCAAATTCTAAGTTTTGTGCAAATTGCGGTCAAAAATTAAATTAATAAATAACGACCTTTTAAAAGGTCGTTTCTAATAAACAGAGGTTTTAATTTGAAAAAAAACAAAGTTTTTATATTATGTTTTACATTGATTTTATTGATAAACTCTTTTAGTCTTTTATATAAAGCCAACGAATTATTAC
>JAAZPT010000282.1 GCA_012797085.1 Christensenellaceae bacterium
GTGGAACGCCATTTTGTTTCATTGCTTTAAAGTTTTTAGACAACTCAATTAAACTTAGAATTTCTTCCGATGTAAAATCTAACAGTTTTAAGAAATTCCTACCCTTTAAGTTTTTGGGCATATTGTTATACCTCGCTTCTTTTAGTTTATATAATTATACAGCAAAATATACTATTGTTCAATATTTATCACTTTGTAAACAGTATCTGCTTTATTGTTTTAAAAAAACAAAAGTGATACAATTGTATAAATCTTGTATTGAATGGAGATAATTATGTCGATAAATGTTAACAGTGAAATAGGCAAATTAAATAAGGTTATGTTGCATAGGCCGGGTAAAGAACTTGAACATCTTGTTCCCAATTCTTTAGAAAGGCTATTGTTTGATGATATTCCCTTTTTGGATATTGCCCAAAAAGAGCACGACTATTTTGCTAAAGTTCTACAGGATAACGATGTTGAAGTGCTTTATATTGAAGACCTTATGGCTGATGTAATAAGGGATGATATGGCAATTAGACAGCAATTTGTTGATGATTTTATTGCTAACTCCAACGATTTAGCCAAGGCTTACAAAAATCAGCTAAAGGAATATTTGCTTGAAATTGGAGACGCTAAAAGTCTTGTTGAAAAAACTATTTGTGGTGTTAATATAAGCGAACTAAAGGTATATAGCAAAAACTCCTTATCTATGATGTTAAATTATGATTCTAAATTTATATTAGACCCAATACCAAACCTTTATTTTTCAAGGGATATGTTTTCAAGCATAGGCAATGGTGCTAGCCTTAACAGAATGTATTCAACTACAAGAAGGCGTGAAAGTATATATGGTAAATATATTTTTAGATACCATAAGGACTTTAAAAATGTGCCTATATACTATAATTGTGATATACCCCACAGTATAGAGGGTGGAGATATATTGGTTTTAACAGAAAAAGTTGTTTGCATAGGAATATCACAAAGAACAAGCCCCGAGGCGATAGAAACTTTAGCAAATAATTTATTTAATGATCAAAGCTGCAATATTGATACTGTATTGGCCTTTGAAATACCGAATACCCGTGCTTTTATGCACTTGGATACAGTGTTTACTCAAATAGATAAAGATAAGTTTACAATACACAAACAAATAATTCATACATTAAGATGCTTTGAAATTACAAAGGGTGAAAACAATTCATTAAACATTGTTGAACTTGATGATAATTTAAAAAATATATTAGCCAAATACATGGAAATAGATAATGTTGAACTTATTTACTGCGGAGGCAGCGATAGTATAGCATCTGCAAGGGAACAATGGAATGATGGGAGCAATACATTCTGTATTGCTCCCGGCAAAGTTATAGTATATGACAGAAATACCGTAACAAACGCTCTGTTGGAAAATATTGGAGTGGAAACAATAAAAATACGTAGCTCCGAGCTTTCAAGAGGGCGTGGTGGTCCCAGGTGTATGACAATGCCGTTACATAGGGATAATATTTAAAATAAAAAGCCTACAATTATGTGTTGTAGGCTTTTATTCTAAACTAATGTTTGCACTGTAAAGGCTATTGTGAATTCTTTTTCAGCATCAAGTTTTATTGCATAGGGTTTATCCTCAAAGTTGCCGGACTCCCCTATTGTTGTAGGTAAACCTATCCATGGTTCTATACATATAAAAGGTGCTTCTTTTTTTGTAGGTGACCATACAACTAATACAGGAAACCCTCTAAAAGTAATTCTTGCTCCTTTATTAGTTTTTTTATGTACTAAATCTACATAATTTGATTTTAGATTTGTATAAACATAGGAGTCGTTATCAAAGTCTGAATATTTAAGTGGAATTATGTTTTCATTTTTCAGGTGATTCATTTGGCAATCAAAATTAAACAATGGCCCATCAATATAATAAGCTTGAGTATTTTCAGGTTTTTCAAACACCAAATTATAGTTCTCAAAATGCTCACCTTTATTTAATGGACAATTAAAGGATGGATGAGCACCTAAGCAAAACACCATAGCTTTATTATTTGTATTTACAACCCTATACTCCGTTTTAAATCCATTATCAATTAAACTGTGGCTAACATAAAGCTCAAAGTTGTAAGGATACATTTTTAATGTTTCACTATTGCTTTTGGAACAAAGGCTGATTGAGCTTTCATTTTTAACTACAACATCAAATTTTTGGTTCTTTACAAAACCATGTTTTGGTATTTTATAACTTTTGCCCTCTATTTTAGTCTCATCATTATATAGGCCACCCGGCATAGGGAAGAGCACCGGCGATTTACCCTCCCAGTAGTTTTCATCCCCCTGCCAAAGGTACTCCTTAGCATCGAAGTAGGAATACAGCTCAGCACCTTGATCCGTTACCTTTGCAACAGCATCGCCTTTTTTTAAAACATAATCCATAAATTACCTACTTTTTAATAAATACCCTTGCCTCATAAGGTTGTAGTTGTTCGCAGTTGTTTTTGGGGTTTGGATAATTGCAAATTAGTATTTCACCTTCAGGTTTAACTCCATCGCATTTGATTATTTTATCTGTATAGTTTGCAACTATTGTAAGTTTGCAATTATCAAGATTTCTTGTATATGCAAAAATTTCTTCACTATCAGGCAACAGCAATTCAAAGTTACCATCAACCATAACCGGTAACTCTTTCCTTAAAGCTATAAGTTTTTTATAGTAGTTAAAAATAGAGTTTTCATCATTTATTTGTGCTTCCGCATTTATTGTCTTATAGTTGGGATTAACCTCTATCCAAGGTTCACCTTTACTAAAGCCTGCATTTACATCATCATTCCATTGCATAGGCGTACGTGCATGGTCACGACAACGTTCATTTAAAGCAGCCAGCATGCTCTCTTCAGTGTGAATTTTTTTATCCTCCACCAAGTCTTTATAAACGGAAAACACTTCATAATCTCTACAATCATCTAAGGAATTAATTGTATAGTTTGTCATACCAAGTTCTTCACCTTGATAAACATAGGGTGTACCCTGTTGAAAATGTAGTATTGTTGCCAACATCTTGGCGCTTTTTTCCCTTAAAAATTCACTCGATGTATTGCCAAAGCGTGATACACAGCGTGGTTGGTCGTGGTTACTTAGATACAAGCTATTCCAAGCCTTTCCATGTAATCCTGTTTGCCAATGGTTTGTAACACGCTTAAAATCGCTTAGTTTTATTTTTCTTGTGTGCCATTTACCTTCAGGCCCTTTATCTTCTATTCCAACAAGTTCAAATTGGAACACCATGTCAAGCTCGCTACCGTCAAGGTTGGCATATTTTTTTGCTTCCTCAACAGAAACCCCGGGAGTTTCTCCTACTGTTATAGTATTATAATTTGAAAAGGTTTTTTTATTCATTTCCTGTAAAAACTCATGAACACGAGGACCGTTTTCACAAGGTGCACCGGGGCCGCCATCAACCCTAAGGGTGGCCTCAGGCTTTGAAATTAAGTTGATAACGTCCATACGGAAACCATCAACACCCATATCAAGCCAAGTGTTCATCATTTTATAAACTTCTTCCCTAACCTCTTCGTTTTCCCAGTTTAGTTCCGGCTGTTCTACTGCAAAGTTATGGAAATAATATTGATCAGTTTTTTCGTCATATTGCCAAACAGGCTCATTAAAAAAGCCATATTGAGTTGTTGGTTTTTTATCACCAAAACCGTCACGCCAAATATAAAAATCTCTTTTAGGGTTGTCCTTTGATGACCTGCTTTCTATAAACCAAGGGTGCATGTCGGATGTATGGTTAACGACAAGGTCCATAAGTATTTTAATCCCCCTATTGTGAGCCTCTTCCAACAATTCTTTAAAATCATCCAAGGTACCGAATTTTTCTGAAATATCGTAATAATCGCTAATATCATAGCCATTATCCTTATCCGGAGATTTATAAATTGGTGAAAGCCAAATAATATCTATACCTAAAAGCTTTAAATAATCCAATTTTTTTATTATTCCCCTAATATCACCAATACCATCATCGTTAGAATCCATAAAGCTTCTTGGGTAAATTTGATAAACAACAGATTTTTTCCAGTCCATATTCTCCTCCTAAAATTTACAAATAATATTACATATATTATGTTACGAAACTAAAACGTTAATGTCAATATTAATAAGCTTAAATAAAGTATTTGGTCCACATTATTTTTATATTTGGAGATGCTTTACAAAAATGCATTTTGATGTTAAATATGCTATAATTATTTTTGTATTCCTTTAAAAAAGAGAGGTTTTTAAAATTAAAAATGTTGCTATATTAGGCAGTACCGGTTCAATTGGAACACAGGCTTTGAAGGTAATTGCCCTACATAATGATAAATTTAATGTAATTGCATTATCGGCCCATAAAAACACAAATTTGTTTTTTGAACAAGTACGTAAATTTAGGCCAAAATATGCTGCCATTACAGGCTATGACAACTATGATATACCAGAAGATTTGAAATTTTGTGAGTTTTTGTTTGGAACAAATGCCCTTGAAAGCCTTGCAAAAATAACAGATGTTGATTATATAATAATATCCGTAGTTGGTATGATAGGCTTAAAAGCAGTAATATCAAGCTTAAAAAGCGGCAAAAGAGTGCTTTTAGCTAATAAGGAGGCTCTTGTTGCCGGTGGAAAGCTTGTTATTGATACTGCTACAAAAGCTGCCTTGACTGCTAAAAATAATAGTAGTTTTGTTGAAA
>JAAZPT010000283.1 GCA_012797085.1 Christensenellaceae bacterium
CAAAATAATTTATAAAGTTTTCCAAATAACACAAAAATCATTTTATTTTATTAGCTTTTAGTTTATAATATAGAGGAACAAAAAATTCCAAGATTGGAGATAAATATGATAGATTTTATAAACAGGCTTTTGCCGCGCCCCAAAAAGGTCGAAAAACTTATTGGTCCAAGCATAACAATAAAAAAGAATTTTGTATTACAAACTGAAGATTTTGATGCTGCTGAAATATTTAACAGCTATTTATATGACTGTTTAGGTTTTAAACTAAATGTATTAGCCAAAGCAAAAAATGCAAATATTATTTTTAGCTTTGATAAAAACAAAGGTAAAGAGGAATACAGTATTGAAACAGGCCCTGTTATAGCAGTTAAGGCTGGAGGCTATCGTGGCTTGCTTTATGCGGGCTATACCATTATACAATTAATTTGTTTAAGTAAAAACAGTATTCCGGCCATTAATATAGAAGATAAGCCCTCCATCAGAAATAGAGGTTTTTACCAGGATGTTACAAGGGGTAAAATGCACAAAAAAGAATTTTTTAAAAAAATGATAGATCAATGCAGCTTTGCCCGAATAAATCAAATGCAGTTTTATGTGGCCCATACTTATACATTTGAGGGCATGCAGCAGGTTTGGTTTGATAAAAGCCCACTTACAAGCAATGATATTATTGAGTTGGATGCTTATGCATATAAAAGGGGCATAGAACTTGTACCTTCAATAGCGACCTTTGGCCATCTATATGAGGTACTTAGAACACAAAAATATAAGGATTTGTGTGAAAGGGAAAATCCCGATAAAATGGAATACTCCTTTATAGATAGAATGCTTATGCACACCCTTAATATTTTTGATAATAGAAGCTTTGAACTTGTAAAAACAATGATAGATGAATATTTACCCTTATTTAGAAGCAATATATTTAATATTGGCGCCGATGAAACCTTTGATTTGTGTGCTCATAAAAATAAAAATTGTAAGGATAAATTAGGAGCCTATAAGGATTTTGTGTTAAAGCTTGTAAACCATATAAAAAGCAAGGGAAAAACCGTAATGATGTGGGATGATATAATACTTAAAACGGATTATATTAAGGATTTACCCGACGACATTATTTATCTTGATTGGGATTATAGTGCCTACCCCGACCCTTCCCTAAGGGAGAAAATTGCCCAAAAACCCTTGTTAGGCTTTTGTTGCGGTACAAACAGCTGGAACAGGATAATCGGTGATTTTGAAACAATGTTTGAAAACATAAATAACATGTTGAACTTTGCAATTAAATATAAAGCCAAATATTTTTACCTTACAAACTGGGGCGATTTTGGCGATATTCCCATGGTAAGACTTTTACAAATTTGCTTTACATATGCCGGTGTTGTTGCATGGGAGGGCAAGGGCTACGATGTTATATCAGATTATATAAAAAATTTCGGTATGCTTTTTTATAATGACATGGATGTTGTGCGCTGCATTATGCCCATAGCAAAATACCATATTATTACATATAAAGAGCTGATTTATTCCTTGGATAGCAAATATTTGGTTGACCATAGCATGGATAAAACTATAGTGGAAAAAAGCCGAGAAGTTGCTGAAATTAATTATTGCAAACTAAATGCCATAGAGGAAATATTGTACAATAAACTTCCCTTCTATAAGGATAAAGATATTATACTAGACCTTTTAAACATTATTCAGGGGGTTCGTTGCTTTAATAAGTTTGACTTACAAACCTATTTGTACAATGGCAGCTTTGATGAGCTTTGTGAATGGTATTATGATTTTTGTAAAGCCTATAGGCGCGATAACGAGGAGGGGGAACTATCCCGAAACACTGAAGTTATACGCAAACTTATGTTGCGCTTTCGTGAAAGCAAAAAAACCAAAAGCTGATTATATCTATCAATATTGAATTAAACAATGTTTTGTGGTAAATTTATATAGGAAATATATTTAAAAAGGAGTATTTTATGATAATTGAACATTTTCTACATGTAATTGTTCCTTACATTTTTGCAGCATTAGAACTTATCGGTGTTGTTATACTTACATATGGCTCATTAAAGGCCTTTATACTATTAATTAATAAAAAATTCGACTTATCTTCAAGCGAAGTAAAACTTCAACTTGCAGAGGCAATAAGCCTAAGCTTGGAATTTAAACTTGCTGCCGAGGTTATTAAAACCGTTACGGTACAAAACCTTAATGAAGCTTTTGTATTAGGGGCAATAGTAGTTTTAAGGATAGTTATGACCTTTGTAATACATTGGGAAACAGAACAAATTAAAAAGCATTCATAAAACTATATGTCAATAATAAAAGTTAAAAATTTTTCAAAAAGCTATGGTAAAACATTAGCTGTAAACAATGTCAGCTTTGAAGTAAACAAAGGTGACATTGTTGGTTTTGTTGGAAAAAACGGTGCAGGGAAAAGTACAACAATTAGAGCAATGCTTAATATGATATTTCCAACAAAGGGCAGCATTACAATAAACGGTTTGGATAGTGTTAAAAATAGTAAAAGTATAAAAAAACTATTATCTTATATTCCAAGTGAAGTAAATTTTCATGAAAAACTTAAGGTTAAGGACATCTTTGAATTTTACCTCAAGTTTGAAAACATGGATAAAAGTCGCCTTCAAAGCCTTGTAACTTATTTTGAGTTTGATGTAAACAAGCGTGTAAAGGAGCTTTCTTTAGGTAACAGCAAAAAGCTTGCTATTATACTAAGCCTGCTTAAAAATAAGGATATTATAATAATGGATGAGCCTACAAGCGGCCTTGACCCCTTAATGCAAAAAAAGTTTTTTGAACTTATACTTAAGGAAAAGGCAAAGGGAGTTACTATATTTTTATCCAGCCATAACCTGTCAGAAATTGACAGATACTGCGACAGAGTGCTTATTATTAAAGACGGAATTATTGTTGATGACTTAAATATGGAGGCTTTAAAGCACAGCCGCAAAAAAACTCTCAACTATATATGTAAAAATGGCAGTACGGGAAGTATTGAGCTTAATGGCGATATCAATCAACATATAAAATTTTTATCCGAATTGGATCTTGAAGAAATTTCCATTATCGAGCCCAGTGCCGAGTCATCCTTCATAAGCTATTATGAGGAGGACAAATTATGAGTATTAAAAATATAGGTCGCATATTTGCCTTTGATTTAAAAAACAAATTTAAATATATATGCTTATGGTGTGTTGCGGCTGCGGCGGTTATGTTTTTGTATATGATACTTTTTCCAAGCGTAAGCGCAATGGTTGGCTTGAAGCTTAATATAGTACCAAAGGCCATGCTTAAGCTTTTTGGCATGGACGAAAACATGATGTTTAACAACTTTGTGCAATACTTCGGAATGGTATACAGAATAGTTATTATAGCCCTCTCTATGTTTGCTTCATCCTTTACAGCGGGGTTGTTGTATAGGGAAGAAAGTACAAAAACAATAGAGTTTTTAAACGCTCTTCCTGTAAGTCGCAGTGAAATATATTTTGCAAAAGGCCTTTTGGGTCTGTTTGCAAACTTGTTGTTAATATTTGTTGCAATATTATTCAGTGCCTTAGCCGGTTTTATAAACGGTGGCAAAACATTTGTTTTTGAAAGCTTTATTGATATGGCTGTTAAAATGTCCTTTATACCGATATTTTATTGGGCTTTAGCCTGGGGTTTTGCGGGTATAACTGCAAAGCTGAATGCCAGTTCAATTGTAAACACAATTATGGGTATTGCTTATATTTTAGGGTATATAGGCGTGTTGCTTGAGAATAAAAACTTTAGTTACATAAGCCCCTTTGAATTGCTTTCGCCTCAAAATGTTACAAACTTAAACTCAAGTATTATAATTGGCTTTTTAATATACGCGGCTGTAGGTATAAGCTGTATATTTGCAGGCCTTGCAGTTTACAACAAAAGGGATTTTGAAATATAGGCTATTTATAATAAAAATATGGCTTATGTTTATATTAAATCACTTGCTTGAATATCTTTACTTTCCTCTCTCCAAGTTTTTCAGGTATTCCATTGCACTCAAGTACCTTATTGAAAATATTGACGAAATATGCTTGAACTGTTATTCTATACTTACATGTAAAACAATTACGACTATTTATCAAATATATTTTAGGAGGACTGCATGAAAAAAGAAAGTTGGCCGGAAGGGAAGTACATGGGGACTGTAAAAGTTGGCCCTAAAGGGCAGATTATTGTACCCAAAGAAGTTAGAGACTTATTTAACATTAAACCGGGGGATATGCTTTTGGTTTTGGCCGATATCAATGCCGGAATTGCTATTCATTCCTTTGATGAAACAAGATTTGTTTTTGACAAGCTGTTTCCAAACGATAATAAGAAATAAAAATGGCTCAAAAACTCTGCGCAAGCAGAGCCTTTTTTTATTAAATAAGTATTACAAGTAAAACTTTTCTTAAAAGTATTGACAGAAAAAACAATCAACATTATAATAGGTTTACAAGTAAGACTTGTAAACCTATTTTGAAGAAAGGAAATTTAATCTATATGATTACAATCAATGATGTTTTAAGCGGTATAAATACTTGCCCACAAATAAGTATCCTTAAAAAATCCTTATCCCAAAATATAAATTGGGGATTATATATAAATAGGAGGAAATATAAATGAAGTTATTACAAGTTGAGGGGCTTAGTAAAAAATATCCCCAATTCACTTTGAAAGATGTATCTTTTTCATTGGAAGAGGGAGAAATTATGGGCTTGATTGGGAAAAACGGTGCAGGTAAAAGCACAACTCTGAAGTCAATTCTTAACATGGTTTATCCGGATAAAGGGAAAATTCTTATAGATGGCCGTGAATTTCGTCAATTTGAAATCGAATGTAAGCAAAAAATAGGGGTTGTTCTTGGTGGCATCGATTTTTACAATTATAAAAAATTATCTAACATAACTACTGTTACTCGAAAGTTCTACCACGATTGGGATGATTTTGCCTATCAAAAATATATGCAGATGTTTGAATTGGATGAAAAAAAGCGAGTAAACCAACTGTCAGCCGGCATGAAAGTCAAATATCTAATTGCAATAGCTTTATCACATAAGGCTAAGCTTCTTATTCTTGATGAACCTACCAGTGGGCTGGATCCTGTTGCCCGGGATGATTTGCTTGAGTTATTCACACAATTGGTAAAAGACGGATCCAGAAGCATACTTTTTTCCACGCATATCACATCGGATCTTGATAAATGTGCAAACAGCATTACTTATATTAAGAATGGCCAAATTTTAAAAACAGCTAAAAAAGAACAATTTATCAGTTATTTCCAGTATTTAAAAAATCCTGATGAAACGGACGATTTAAATTTGGAAGAGATTATGATTAGAACAGAAAGGAAAACTTACCATGTTTAAACTAATTTATAAAGAATTCAGCTTAGCAGCGCATCCTACATTGATAATTTTTATGTTCTTAGGCTTGATGATTATAATTCCCTCATATCCATATACCGTGGTATTGTTATTTGGATGCTTAGGCCCATTCATGTCCTTTCTATACGCCAGGGAAACAAATGATATTTTTTATACCGTTTTATTGCCCGTAAAAAAAGATGATGTTGTGAAAGGCAAATTGTTGATGACAATAATTGCACAAATCGGGCAATTATTAATTTCTGCTCCCATTGCCGTTTATAAAATTGTGACAAATTTTGATCTCAATTCCATAGGTATTGAAGCAAATGTAGCCTACTATGGTTTAAGTCTTATTTCATTTGCTATATTCAACCTTATATTTTTCACAAATTTCTATAAAACGGCATATAAAGCCGGGCAGGCGTTTTTACTAGCCATTATTCCAAGTACTGTTGTGAATGTTGCAATTGAAGCTGTATCACATATACCTGCTACTCAATGGTTGGATGGAATAAGCAGGGAACATTTAATAAAGCAACTACCTGTTCTAATTGTCGGTATTATAATATATGCTGCTTTTATGGCTTTAACTTATAAAATATCCGTAAACAGATTTAGACGAGTAGACCTGTAGGAAAGGAGAAAAGATGAATCAATTAACAATAATAGGCGCAGGAATAGCCGGATTATCGGCAGGTATATATGCTCAAAAAAGAGGCTTTCAATGTAATATTTATGAGCAACACATCTTGCCCGGAGGGAACTGTACCAGTTGGAAAAGAAAAGGATATACTTTTGAAGGGGGTCTACATTGGCTAACCGGTTCTAAAATCGATTTGCCTCTTTACAAGGAATGGAACTACTTGGGAGCCATTTCACCCTCAACTAAAATTCATAATAGAGAAGCTTTTATATCTTGTGTGCTTGATAAACAGATTTTCTGTTTTTACACAAACCTTGAACGCTTGCGTGATCATTTGCTTGAGATATCACCTGCCGATGAAACCGCAATAAAAAAATTATATAAACAAATACGACGTTTTTCCAATATAGTTATGCCTGTGTTTGATGTGCCGGGGGTTAAATTAAAAGAACATTCCAATAAACCTCCTTTAAGCATGCTTTTTACAATGATGGCTTTAGCTCCTTTCGGAAAGATTACTGCAAAGGAATATGCTAAAAACTTTAAACACCCGGCTATTAGACTTATGCTTGAAGAAATAGCCGGAGCTGAAAATAAAGCCAGTCATATGTTGACCCTTTTAGCAAGCGTTTGCTCTGGCGATGGCGGTTATCCTGAAGGCGGTTCAGCGGAAATGGCAAAACGCATGGCAAAGTACTTTGAAAAACTGGGTGGAAAAATTTATTATTCAAGCAATGTTGAAAAAATCAATATAGAAAAAAATAAAGTCGTATCAATTATTGTAAACGGAAACAGAATTGATACCTCTCGATTGATTGTAACAAACGATACAAGGGAAGCTATTGATACACTGTTTAAAAATCCTTTGAATGAGTCTTGGTGCCATAGGATGAGGCAGGATACAAAGCCGGTTATGTGCACATTTGTAAGCATTGGTTTAAAGAAAGACTGGAAACATCTTCCAAGTAATTTTGTTATTCCCCTAAGAGAAACGCTGTCATTTGGAAATTTTACATACAAAAGTCTGTTTTTAAATAACTATGCTTCATATTCCAACTATGCTCCGTCAGGTTGTACTGCGGTTACTTGTATTCTTTTTGGCGATAGTTATTCCTATTGGAAAAAGGCTAAAGAAAACGGCAGCTATTTGAACAAGAAAAAGGCCTTTGCCGAACAATTTGCAAATACTCTCATAAGCAATTTTCAGCTAAGCCGTGATGATATCGATATTATTGATATTGCAACACCTTTAACCTTTGAACGCTATTGCGGAACATATCACGGATCATGGATGACAATCGATGAGGTGGGTAAAAAAGCTGCTACATATCCAATAAAATCGGAGACAATATCCAATATTTACTTTGCTGGTCAACGCATTATGTCGCCGGGAGGAACGCCGGTAGCTTTAGTAACTGCTCGTCAAGCTGTTCAATATCTCTGTAAAGATAAGGGCATGCCCTTTTAAAAATATATTTCATATAATATATTGCCATATAATAGCCGTTTTGTTAAACTTATATAACAAAGGAGGGGGCTATGCATCAAACACAAAACCCGTACAATATCAGGGAATTAAAAAAAGAAGAGTATCCCTTGTTGAAGGAATACCTTTATATGAGCGTATATGTACCCAAGGGTGAAGAGCCTTTTCATTTAAGCATCATATATGAGCCGGGTATTGCCCTATATCGAGACAAGTTTGGTGAGCTACCCAATGATTATGCTCTTTGTGCCACAATAGATAATCAAGTTGTAGGTATATGTTGGGTGCGAATAATAGATGGCTATGGCAGTATAGATAAGGACACACCGGAGTTTGCTATATCCATAAAGTCGGAGTATAGGGGTAAAGGCATAGGGGAAAGCCTTATGCAAGCCATGTTAAAGCTTTTGAAAAGCAAGGGTTATAAGAGAGCAAGCCTATCCGTACAAAAGGAAAACTATGCAGCAAAGCTTTATTTTAAATTGGGATTTGAAGTTTATGAGGATAGGGAAAACGATTATATACTTGTATACAATTTTTAAAATAAAAAAGATTGATATAAAATTCAATCTTTTTTTGATTTATAGATATTTTAATTCCTCTTCAGGGGTAATAACAGGCTTGCCGTCTTTATCAAGCAATACGGTTAAACCCAATCCATAGCCGGCAAAAGCACATAAATAGTTTACACCGGTTTGTCTATCTACCCAAATATAAACACCGTCCATAAAACCTTGTTTATATGTTCTTACAAAACGCTTATCGTCCATAAAAACACCTCCTTAATAAAATTATACTATTAATTGACCTAATGTGTAAAGTAAATTAGTAAAGTGCAAGCTAAATACAGTTATAATCCATTGCTTTTATAGACAAACAATATTTTTAATGCTAATATTTGTTATATGTACTTATAAGGAGGCTTATTATGTTTATTAGTGATATGTTCAAACAAAAATCTTTAGTTTACTCCCTTGAGGTTTTTCCTCCTAAAAAGGATTATAGCTTTGATCAAATAAGCTCTGTTTTAGCTGACATATGTTCACTAAAGCCGGACTATATAAGCGTTACATATGGCGCGGGCGGAAGCATTGCAGATAATAAAACCCTTGAGCTTTGCGATATTGTAAAAAACGGTAATGGTGTAGAAGCCCTTGCTCATTTAACATGTGTATCCACAAAAAAAGAGGATATAGATACTTTGCTTAACCAATTAGAGGCTAAAAACATTGATAACATATTAGCCTTGCGTGGCGATATAAACCCCAACTTACCCATAAGCAAAGATTTTAAATATGCAAGCGACTTGGCGGCATACATTAAAAACAGGGGCGGCTTTGGTATAAGCGGAGCTTGCTATCCTGAGGGGCATTTTGAGGCTCCAAGCTTAGTTAAGGATATTAAAAACTTAAAAAAGAAAGTTGAAGCCGGGGTAAGCCATTTAAACAGTCAAATGTTTTTTGATAATGAAGACTTTTATAATATGCTGGAATTGTTTGAGCTGGCTGATATTAATGTTCCTGTGCAAGCAGGCATTATGCCTGTTACCCGAAAAAATCAAATTACCCGCATAATTGAACTTTCAGGCTCAAAATTGCCTAAAAAGTTTACCCGTCTAATTGCCCGCTATGAAAACGACCCCGTTTCCCTTATGAAGGCAGGTATTGCTTATGCCGTTGAGCAAATAATAGATCTTATTGCCGGTGGAGTTAAAGGAATACATCTATATACAATGAATAATCCCCATGTGGCAGCAGAAATCACAAAAAACATAAAACCCTTTTTAAACAATGAAAATTGATATTGATATATACGAAGCTTTAAGCTATATGGGCATAAGGGGCAAAGATATACCTGAGGATATGCTTGATCTTGTAAAAAAGGCCAAGGCCGAAACTGAGGCTATAATTAAGCCCCGTTTTATATATAGCAAATTTTATATATCTGCCGAAAATGAAAAAATATTGTTGTTGGGCACAGATGTAAGCTTTAAAGGCCTTGATATATATAATCACCTTAAAAATTGCTATAGTTGTTGCCTTATTGCAGTTACGGTCGGTAATGATGTTGATAAGCATATTAATCGCTATATGCTGAAGGATAAGGCCTTTGCTTTGGCAATAGATGCTTGCAGTGATGATGCTGTAGAACAACTGTGTGATTATGTGGAGGCTCAAATAAAGCGGGAATACAAAAATATTACATATAGGTACAGCCCCGGTTATGGTGATTTTGATTTGAGTATACAAGCTAAGTTTTTAAACTTATTAAATGCTCAAAGGCGTATAGGTTTAAGCTGTACATCTACAAACATACTTACACCACGCAAATCTGTAACAGCGGTAATAGGCATAGGAGAATGATATGAACTTTTTAGAATTTTTAAACAATAATATAGTGCTTCTTGACGGAGCGATGGGCACAATGCTGCAAAAAAACGGAATGAAGGCCGGCGATGTGCCGGAGCATTTTAATATAGAGCACTCTGATATTATTATTAAAATACAAAAAGCCTATGTGGAAGCCGGAAGCAATGTAATCTTTACAAACACATTCGGTGCAAATTCAAAAAAACTGTCAAACAGCTCCTATAGCCTTGAACGAATAATAAAGGCCGCCATTGCTAACGCTAAAACGGCCATGGGCAACAAGGGCTTTGTAGCCTATGACATCGGCCCCATAGGTGAGCTTTTGCAGCCTTCCGGCCTGCTAGGCTTTGATGAGGCCTATGAACTCTTTGCTCAACAGGTTAAAATAGCTGTTGCCGAGGGGGTTGATCTTTTTGTTATTGAAACAATGAGCGACCTTCAAGAAGTTCGTGCCGCTGTGCTTGCAGTAAAGGAGAATAGTGACTTGCCCCTTATTGCGTCCATGAGCTTTGAGGAAAACGGTCGTACATTTACAGGCTGTGATGTGGCAGCAATGGCTTGTTGCCTGGAAGGTCTTGGGGTAAATGCCATAGGCATAAACTGCTCCTTGGGTCCTGTGCAACTTTTACCCGTTGTAGAAAAATTGCTAAACTATACAAATTTGCCTGTTTCGGTAAAGGCAAATGCCGGCTTGCCTACTAAATATGGCGGCTATGATATAGATGAAGTGGAGTTTACAAGGGTTTATGAAAAATTCTTAAAAATGGGTGTACGTATTGTTGGTGGCTGTTGCGGAACTACACCTGAATATATTTCCCTGCTCAAACAGGCTATAGCAAATGCTCCTAAAGATATTAAAATGCCTGATGTTATAAGGGGAATTTGTTCCGGTGAGAAATTTTTGCCCTATGGCGGTATAATGGTTGTAGGCGAGCGCCTCAACCCTACAGGAAAGCCTTTATTTAAGGAAGCAATATTAAACGAAGATATAGAATATATTTTAAAACAGGCCTTGGAGCAAGTGGAAGCCGGGGCGGACATATTGGACCTTAACCTCGGTTTACCTAAAATAGATGAGCCTTCTATTATGAAAAAGGTTATTACAGCTTTGCAAGGCGTAAGCGATATTCCTTTGCAGATAGATTCATCAAAGCCATTGGCAATAGAGGCCGGTTTAAGATGTTATTGCGGCAAGGCTATAGTAAATTCCGTAAATGGTGACGATGAAAGCTTGGATGCCATATTACCCATAGTAAAAAAATATGGAGCGGCTGTTATAGGTCTTTGCCTAAATAAAGACGGCATACCCAAAAATGCTGAGGATAGGTTA
>JAAZPT010000284.1 GCA_012797085.1 Christensenellaceae bacterium
AAATCCCTCAATACAGCTATTTCTGTATTGGGGGATTTAGTTTTTGATTTAAAATATAGGAGAATAATTAATGCCAATAATTGATATGCAAAATATATCATTTTCATATGATCAAGAAGAAAATTTTGTTGTTGATAATGTTGATTTATATGTGAACAAAGGGGAGTTTGTCGCTGTACTCGGTCATAATGGTTCGGGCAAAAGTACATTAGCAAAGTTGATGAATGTGTTGTATACACCAACTAAAGGTAAAATTTTAATTTGCGGGATGGATACCAAAGGCGATGTTGAGGCATGGGAAATTCGTAAGCATGCTGGTATGATTTTTCAAAACCCTGATAATCAAATAGTTGCAACAGTAGTTCAAGAGGATGTAGCTTTTGGATTAGAAAACACCGGTGTTCCAACAGATGAGATGAAGATATTGGTTAAAGATGCCTTAAAAGATGTTAATATGCTTGAATTTGCTAAATCAGCTCCTCATTTACTTAGTGGTGGACAAAAACAGCGTATTGCCATAGCTGGTGTAATAGCAATGATGCCTGATGTTCTAATTTGTGATGAAGCTACTGCCATGCTTGATCCAATTGGTCGTAAAGAAATAATTAATACAGTAAGGAAATTAAACAAAGAAAAAGGTATTACGGTTATATGGATTACTCATTTTATGGAAGAAGCCGCCATGGCTGACAGGGTGGTTGTATTATCTGAAGGAAAAATATTTTTAGATGGAAAACCTTCTGAAGTGTTTAGCAAAGTAGATAAAATCAAAGAAGTAGGCTTAGATATACCTCCAATGGCAGAACTAGCTTATAATTTAAAATCAAATAATGTACAGTTAGGTGACAATATTCTAACTGTTGATGAGATGTTTAAGGAGTTATCAAAACTATTATGCCAATAGAAATAAAAAATTTAGTTCATACATATTCATATAATGGATTAACTGAAACAAAAGCTATAAAAAGAGCTAATTTAACAATAAATGAAGGTGAATTTATTGGTATAATTGGCCATACTGGTTCGGGAAAAACTACATTTGTTCAACATTTAAACGGCTTGTTATTACCAACGGAAGGCAATGTCATTATTGATGGTGTGGACACAAAGGAAAACAAAGATAATTTAAAAAACATAAGAAAAAGCGTAGGGCTTGTTTTTCAATATCCGGAAACTCAACTATTTGAAGAATCTGTCTATAAAGATATTGCATTTGGACCAAAGAATTTAGGTTTAAATAAAGATGAAGTTGATGAAAGAGTTAGGGATGCAATGTTTATGGTTGATTTGGATTTTGATGAATATTCCAATCGTTCACCTTTTGAACTTTCGGGAGGACAAATGAGACGTGTTGCAATAGCCGGTGTTATTGCAATGAATCCTAAATATTTAGTTTTAGATGAACCTACTGCTGGTTTAGATCCTTATGGACGAGAAAAAATTATCAATATGATAAGGGAATATCATATCAACGGAAACCGAACAATCATAATGGTAACACACAATATGGATGAAATTTCAAAATTAGCTAGTAGATTAATTATTTTTAATCAAGGTGAAATTGTCGAAGATGATATTCCGGAAAATATTTTTATAAAACAAGAAAAATTAAATGAAATTGGCTTAGATGTTCCTCAAGCTTCACAATTAGTACATAAGTTAAATTCTGTTGGGATAAATATTCCAAAGAATATTTATAGAATTGATGACTTGCAAAATCATATCATTGCTCTTTGTAAAGACAAGGGGGTATTATAATGTTAAAAGATATTACATTAGGTCAATATTTTCC
>JAAZPT010000040.1 GCA_012797085.1 Christensenellaceae bacterium
AGATTCTTTTTCTCATAGGCCCTTGCCAAATCAATAGTAGTAACAACTTCTGTTCTGATTTTTGCGTACTTTTCAAAAGCATGTTTGCTTACCAATGCAGCTGCATAAGAATCCCCACAACCGGTAAGAACAATGCGTTGAATGTTAAATATTTCCGGTGTTGATAATACAGTTCTGGTTTTCGGTTCTAAATCCATGTATTGTTCTTTCATGAGCTGCGGAAGGCTTAATACTTGCCTTCTTAATGCACTATCAAATTTGTTCTTTTCCATTTTAATATATTCCCCCTTATAAACATAAACTAAGTAAATAATCCCCTACAGCTTTGCTGTGCTTAATTGCTGAATCAATTAATTCGTCCGGCAAATTTCCGGTATAATTATGTATTTCAAAGGCAAAATCGCCATTATATTCAACTTCTTTAAAGGCTTCCATTACATTTTTCCAATTTATCACTCCGGAAAAAGGAAGTATATGATCATTTTTTATGCTGTTATAATCCGAAATATGAGTTGCTTTTAATCTTTTTCCTATATATTTTAATGCTTCTTTTTGATCGATTCCACAAAAATCCGCATGCTCCACATCCCAACAGCAGCCAACATTATCATAATTTAAACTATCTACAAAATCACAAAGTTCTTCTACTGTTGAACAATATCTTCTTTTTGGTGCAATGTTTTCTTCCCACAGGTTTTCTATTGCAATGCCAACACCATATTTACCAGCCAATTCTATACGTGGTTTTAAATATTCCATTGATTTTAGCTTGCTATCCTTAACTATGCTTTGACTGTTAAAATCGGTTGCAGTATGAATAACAAGCCATTTAACCCCTAATATTTTAGCACCTTCAACGGATCTTCTGATAAGTTCATCATGAAATTCTTTATTGGGAAAATTTTTATCACAAAAGTTATAAAAATGTGAGTGTCCTTGTGAAAATTCTATGTTGTTTGTTTTAGCACATTCATTTATTTGATTAATATAATATTCCCAATTATCCGTTCTAAATGGAGTATTAAAAACACTTAAATCATGAAAATTCATATCCATTACAGTATATCCGGCTTTTGCACACTTCTTTATAGATTCAGTAGTTTCTGCTTTACTCCCATCAGGTCGATTAAAAAAAATATTAGTTGAAGTGGATAATCTCATTTTATTAATTCCCTCCATTTAAAAAATAATAAACCGCTTCAAATACCCCATCCGCATGACTTTTACTTGCAACATAATCAACGCTTGCTTTTACTTTATCTAAAGCATTTTGTACTGTTGCTCCTATTCCTACTTCAGAAAGCATTTCAATATCATTTTCATCATCACCGATGGCCATTATTTCATTCATGGATAACCCAAGATATTTTGCAAGCTCTTGTATTCCCGATGCTTTTGTGGAATTTCCACCAACAATCTCTATCGCTCTATCTCCATATCTGGTATATTTACAATTTGTCGGCAACTCTTTTGCTATTTCTTCAATATTATTAATAATACCAGTATAATCATCATCCATTATACAAAGCTTTTCAACAAAACCATTACAAAATTCCTTCTCATCAATAGCATACACATCAAAATATCTATTAAATTTTTTCTGTTGAGAAATAATAAAAGGTGTTAATTTATGTACCTTTTCATAGCCATTTGGACTATAAATGATACTTAAACCCAGCTTATCACTTTCAATAATAATGTTTTTAAGAATTGAAAGTGATACTGTATGCCTTATTATTGCTTTTCCGTCTTTAATTAAAGCTGCTCCATTTGCTGTTATATAAGGTATATTAATATTAAGACTTTTTGCATAATTTTCAGCCATCCCTTGAACTCTGCCTGTTGCCAAAGAAAACATTATACCTCTTTTTTTCAGCCAATCTGCCAATGCAAACGCCGGTTCTTTTAAGACCTCTGTTCTGTCCACTAATGTACCGTCAATATCACTTATAACTAGTTTAATCACGTTTTATCCTCATTAAATTAAATAACCTAACTAACTCGGTTGGTATTCGCCAACCGAGTTAGAAATATTTTAATTATTAGCTACGAGTTGAAAATATTTTAATTATTAGCTAAATGATAAGCATCCAACTTAGCATTACACTCGTTTACTATACCGTCGTGGCATTGATCAAGTGTTTCCTCTCCGTTTGCGAATGCCAACATGTGAGTCCTAATAATACTATCTATTTCCCAGTTTATTATATCGAATGGTTCTTGTACATTTGGATGTGAATCGTGAATAGCATCAATTGCTGTTTTATACATAGGATTTAATTCAAACCATTCGTCAGCACCTTCTAAGCTATAAACATTTTTGTTTACAGGTATATAACCAGTAGCTTGATGGAATTTAAATTGCTGTTCAGCAGAGGACATAAACTGTACAAAATCCCATGTTGCTTCAACTTGTGCATCATCGTTATCCGGATCAAACACAACAACACATGAACCGCCTACAGCTATTCCACCTTTATCATCAGCGTTAACTTTTGGTAGTCTGGTAACATTCCATTTAAAGTTATCCCCAACTAAGCTTTTTATCTTACCAATACGTGCTGTTGACATAATTGCCATACCAAATAGTTGTAAGGCGAATTCTTCATTTATATCATCTTCGGCCGGTTTATAGCCACCGGTGTTGATAACTTTTTCCCATTCTGTTAAAAATGCACGAAGAGTTCCATCTTCACCAAAAGTTACTTTTGTCATTGGAGCAACACGACCGCCCTCATTATCACCGAAGAAATTAAATTCACCTTGTCCACCAATCCAGTTGGATAATTGATAACGACGAACAGCAACGTTTAAGCCATAACGGGTAACATTATCCCCATCTTTTACCATTACTTTTTCAATAGCATCTGCCATTTCTGCTATTGTTGTTGGTGGTGCATTAGGATCCAAGCCTACTTCCTCAAACATATCACAATTATAATATAATAGAATAGCTGAACAGCTCATAGGCATACCTATTAATTTATTTTGATATGTATATGATCTAAGCATATTGGGTTCAATATCTTCCGTAGAAATAAAGTTGCCTTCTTTATTTATCAAGTCTTCAATAGGAACCAAAATATCATATGTGATAGCACTGGGAATACCGGCACCGGCTATTTGAGCAACATCAGGATAATTTTTGAAATCGTTTGCTTGTGCTAAGGTTTTCAATTTTTCAGAGTTATCATTACCTTGATATACAGCGTTAACAAATATACCCTTTTCTTTTCCAACAGTTTCATTGTATTCTTGAGCAATTGCCTCAACAGCGGCACCATTTACTCCAGTTAACGTGTGCCAAAACTCTACTGTTCTTACGTTTTCTGCCAACACAGGTGTTGCAGAAATTAAAAGCATTAAAACAAGTACCAACGACAAAACACGAGTTAAAGTTTTCATAATACAACCTCCTAAAAATAATAATTTATATATATAACAGGATTAGCCTTTAATTGCTCCTCCCATAATACCGCTCACAATTTTTTTTCTAAATATTATAAACAACAAAATTGTTGGCAATAATACTATTATTGATGCTGCCATAACAGGACCATATGTTGAACCTTCCGGAAAATTTAACATTGTAACGCCAACTTGAACCGTTCTCATTAAATTATCATTTGTTACAAGCATAGGCCACAAATATGTATTCCAAGTGCCTATAAATGCAGAAATAAATATTGTTGTTATAACCGGAGTTGATAAG
>JAAZPT010000041.1 GCA_012797085.1 Christensenellaceae bacterium
AGTTTTAAACTAACTTCATCACCTTTTTGAATTATACCATATAAATCGGGAGAAGCTATCACTCGTAATGATACTTCACCAATTTTTACATTGATATCCAAAACATCACCTAAATAGAATAAGCTAATAACTGTACCTTTAAGGTCTCCCTCTACCTCAGGCCTGTTTATTTTAATGTTTTCCGGTCTAATTGCAAGCTCAACATCGCCTTTTTTAGGATTGGCAAAATTAATAGTTTGATCAGTGCCCTTGATTTTAATAATGTTTTGTTCAGAATAGCCCTTAAGAAAGTTAACTTTACCAAGGAAATCTGCAACGAATTGGTTGGCCGGCTCATTATAAATTTTTTCCGGACTATCAACCTGTTGAACTATGCCGCGGTTAATAAGTACAATTTCGTCACTCATTGCCATAGCTTCCGTTTGGTCATGGGTAACATATACAACGGTAATGCCATATTTTTGTTGAATTTCTTTTATTTCAAAACGCATAGATTCTCGCAATTTAGCATCAAGGTTTGAAAGGGGTTCATCCAACAATAACAGTTGCGGGTTTGCAACCAAAGCTCTTGCTAAAGCAACACGTTGCTGTTGACCACCGGAAAGCATACTGGGTATACGATCAGCATATTGGCTTAAGTGGACCATAACCAGTACATGGTCTACGGCTTTTTTAATATCAGCCTTATTCATGCGTTTGATTGTAAGTGGATATGCTACGTTTTCAAATACCGTCATATGAGGCCAAACAGCATAGCTTTGGAACACCATACCGATGTCTCTCTTCTCCGGTGGAATAAACACCTTTTCGCTGGATACAATTCTGTCGCCTATGCCTATTTCGCCTGATGTGGGGCGTTCAAAGCCTGCTATCATGCGCAACATGGTTGTTTTACCGCAACCTGAAGGTCCTAATAAAGTAATAAAAGAACCATCTTCAAAGGTTTGAGTAAAATCACTTATAACAACATTATCGCCAAATGCTTTTACAACATTATTTATAGTAACTTTTGCCATAATAAATCCTCTTTCTTAAATTGAAAATTCGCCTTTAGTAATTTTATTTAAAACAAAGTTAAGCAATACAACTACTATAAGTATGCCAAAGGCCATAGCGCAAGCTTGGGGTTGGCTATGATAAATCCAATACTCATAAAGCTGGAAGCCTATGGTTTTTGTTGTATTGGAGTACAACAAAGTAGTCATTGAAAGCTCATAAAAACTTGGTATAAATATTAAAAACCAACCTGCCGCAATGGACGGGAATATTAGTGGCCCCGTAATTTTAAACATTGTTTTAAGCCAACTTGCTCCGGATATTTGAGAGCATTCCTCAAGGGAAATATGTATTTGGCTCATGGCAGAAACCACTGTACGCATACCCATCATTAAATATTTTAGCAAGTAGGCTATAATAATTATTGAAGGTGTGTTGTATATGCTTACACCAAAGTTACCTTTCATCGTCATAATCAAGCCTAAGGCTATAACTACTGAAGGGCTTGAGGAGCTTAACGTAATTAAAAAGTCAGGTATTTTACGCCCTGCAACTTTTGTGCGTTGCAATAAGTAACTCATTGTTATAGATACACCTATGCCTATTGTAGCTGCAACTATTGCAAACATTACAGAGTTTTTAAGGCTGTTTATGGTTTCACCCCTGGTAAATATTTCCGACCATTGTTTTAGTGTGAAATTATTAGGATCAAACAAGCTTTTACCAATATCAAACTTTAATGAGGTTGTAAGTATTGTAAGGAAGGGTATAAATATAACCAATACAGCAAATAAGCTAATAAGTATTGTTAATGGAAGTCTCCACTTGCCAAGCTCTACTATTGTAGGGCGTGTAGATTTTCCGGAAACTGTTATATACTGCTTTTTAGCTACAACATAGTCAGATATATAAAGTATTGCCATGGCCGCCATCATAAGGAACACAGCCATACCAATTGCATCATTAAGACCTGTTGCGCCTAAACCGAAATACTCTACTATACGTGTGGTAACCGTATGCACCTTACCGGGAGCACCAATTATTGCGGGTATACCATAGGCACTGGCTGCACCTATAAATACCAATAATGCCCCTGCAATTAGTGAAGGCAACATCAAAGGTAATGTAATTCTAAACACTGTAACAACAGGGTTTGCACCGGATATTTTTGAAGCCTCCTCCAAGGAGGGATCCATTTTTTCCATAGCCCTGGAGATTGTTATAAAGGCATAGGGATAATAGAATGTGGTAAGAACCCAAACAAGGCCTCCCAAGGAATATATATTTATTGGCCCTGTTGTTATGTTTAAATTAAATAATCCCCTAATAAAAACATTCATGTCGCCTACGTTGGGGTTTAAAAGCCTTAACCAAGCCATTGCACCTACATAAGGGGGAACCATATATGTAATAACAAATAAACTACGGAAGAACTTTTTACCATAAAGGTCTGTTCTACCTACAAGCCACGCTAAGGGGAAGGCAAGCAATGTGCCCAAAACCATTGTGGCTGCAGATATAAGCAATGTGTTTTTCATTGCCTCTAAGTTCATACTGTGAGTGTATAGTCTTGTAAACGTATTTAATGTAAAACTACCTTCCGGGAATAAGGATTTTACTAAAAGATAAATCATAGGCAATACTTGGAACACCAAAAGGAAATCTACTATAGCAAGTATAATTATCCATTTAAAATCAAGGTTCCAATCTTTGCTTTTTAAGCAAACAAAGAACATCATAAGGGCATCAATAATCATCAATGCACCTATTAATACTATAGTTCTTGCAAAAGTAACAATAAAGCTGACAAGCTTTGTTACACGACCATTTTCTGCCCAGGTGGCAGCAGTAATTTTAGCCTCGGCATCACGAATAGTACGTTTTAAATTTTTAGTTAACTCATCGCTTATGGGTTGTGCCTTTGGGTCACCACTAAGCAAGAATGTTTGCAATACATCCGCCTGTAAATCCAAGCCCTCTTTTTTACCTATAATATCATAGGCAACTTGAGGAAGCTTTACATCCTCTCCATCCAAATACTTAAGTAAATTACGGCGAAACTCGTTCTTTTCACCTTGGCTCATAGCCGCAATGGTTTTTAAGTTTTTTTCCTTTATGCGTGGGCCATCAAAGGTAAATGCAGCAGAAAGCAACTTCCATTGTTGCTCTTGTAAAGTCTCGGGATTGTTAGCCTTTTCTTTAATTTGCATTAAAAGCTCTGTTTTGTCGCTTTTTGTCTTTGAAGACCATATATTTATTATGGCATCATCAACAATTTTATTTAAATTATTGTGAGTACCCTTTTGTATAAAGGGCAAAATTTGACTATCATACTGTGTTGATAGCTCGGCAGATAGTTTATGTATATTATCAAAGGCTATTTCTTCATGAAAATTAGTGCCTTCAAATTGTTGCATGCCCCAAATACCCACGGCAACAAAAGCAATACCTAATATAACAATTATTGCTAAAAAAATTTGATTTCGTTGTTTGGTGCCATCCTTTTGCTGGCTTATACCGCTCATGAATATATACACCTTCCCTTCTGACAAAAACAGTAGCCGACTTTAACCAGTCGGCTACTGTTAAAGTATAAAATTATTGAGCTATTGTAACCCTGTTTTGGAATTCGTTACGAATTTCTTCGCGCATTGTATAAGTACGAACCCAATCTACAGGCATAGATGAATCTATAAGCTCTTGGCTGTCCGGAGCATCAAAGGGTATTTCGGAGAAATCTTTTATAACGCTGTGCATGTAACCACTAACTATAAAGCTTTGACCGGCATCACTTAACAACCACTCTGTTATAGCTTCACAAGCTTCGATATTAACGTTGGCACTACGTTCTTCAGCTATTGTAATTACCGGAGAAGGTATCATTATAGAGCCATCTTCCGGGTAAATACAGGTGATTTTGGAGCCATCTTCTTTGCGCCTTTGAAGAACACTTTCTTCAAGTATTTGAATAATATCGCATTCGCCTGTTTCCAACTTAGCTATAGCTGTTGAGCCGGACTCTATCATAACATCATTTGCACCAAGGCCATCAAAGTATTCATATCCATACTTATCACTAAGAGCAGCAACTGCAGCCATAGCTGTACCTGATGTTAATGGGTTGCTCATGGAAATTTTACCCTTTAGTGCGGGATTTTCACCAAATTCTTTGTTTGATTTTGGTAGTTCATCAGCGGATTTAAGCTCAGGATTATAAGCTAACACCATTACGCTAACACGTACCGGATACCAATATCCCTCTTCGTCATATTCAAAGCGAAGTTTATCGGCTTCTTCATACTCAATAGGCTCAAGCCAACCGCCCTCTTTAAGTTCCATAGCATAAGAGGGATCTGCAACAAGCATCATATCGCAGCCTAATGTGCCACCATCCATTTCACCTGTTACTTTGTTTTGAATAGTGCCTGTACCACCATAGAAAAATTCAACATCTACATTGGGAAATTCAACTTCAAGAGCCTTATCCATACCATCAATAACGAAGGGATACATGGATGTGTAAATCATTACCTTGCCACTTACATCCTCATTAACTGCAAGGGCTGATGTAGCTGACAAGAGCATTATTGCAGCTAACAAAACGGATAAAAGTTTTTTCATATACAAACCTCCACAAAATATTTATTGCGCAATTTTAGAAAGCGCTATTTGTTTTATATTATAATAAATTGTAAAGATTTTGTAAATACTATAAATTAAAAAAAGGCATTGACTTCCGATAATGCCACAAACTTAAAATTTTTAAGTAATTTTATGCATTAATAATATAATGATTATGTAAAGGCTGTGTAAAGGCTTTCTTCTTGAATTTTAGTGTCCCTTTTTATATTGAATTATAAATATATTCTAATCGCTTTGCAATTGTTTGTGGAGCAAAGTTTTCCCTTAATTCCTCACCCATATATCTTCTATCATAATTATCGCTATTTTTATATATACTTTTTAATGCATAAATTGCCGCCAACTCATCATCAACGGGTATGAGCAAGCCATTATTTTTATTTATATAATCCTCGGGACCACCGCAAAGTGTTGATACCACCGGCAGACCACTCATAATAGCTTCAGCATATACCACACCAAAGGTTTCCGTAGACGAAAGCATAACAAAGGCCTTGGCATTATTATAGGCTTGAGCCAATTGTTGCCTTGTAGCCATTCCCCTTAATTTTACTTTATTATTAGCATTTAAACTATCTATAAGCTTTTGCAACTTAAGTTTTTCCGGTCCATCACCAAATATATCCAAGCTGACATCTTTACCTTCAAAAGCCTTAGCAAAGGCCCTTATAAGCAAATCAACTCTTTTTAACGGCACAAGGTTTGATGTGGACACAATGCCACGCCTGTTTTTATTTTCATTATATACAAATGTATCAATTTCTAAAATATTAGGTATGAGTATTGCATTTATTGAAAAGTGAAGTTTAAGTTTGTTCTGCAATGCAGAGGAAACGCATATTACTTTATCTGCCCTATTATATGCTATTTTACCCATTTTAATATAGCCCGGGCTTATATTATCCCTATTTATCAATGATGAATGTTCCGTAATAACAAGGGGGCAATTATAAATATTTTTAGCCTTTGCTGCTAAAAATGCTTGATATATGAAGTGAGCATGCACAACATCAGGCATGCCAAACTTATCAATAGCCCTGATCATGAGGCCACGAAACATTATTGCCGCCATGTTTGCAAACGGCATCAAGGGCCTGCGCTCAAAGGGAAAACTTTTATAAATATAAGGTATGCCTTTATATTCACCGAATTTCTCTTCATATTTGCGTTTATGGCGAAAAGGATAGCTATTAAAGGCAATAAAATAAACATCATGGCCTATGCTCTTTAGTGCAAGAGCTTGATCCATCTCAAATGTACCCAATAGATTATCGGGGTTGGGCAAGCCGTCGGATATAACAAATATTTTACTCATGCAATCTCCTTTAACCATATCAGGCACAATCACTTAAACAATTTATAAAACACTTAAATCCTCATATTCATCATCATGAAGCTCTTCATTGCCTTCCAGGTATTCTATTTCACTATCTTCCGGATCTATTTCAAAGCCTTCACCGGAAAATAGACTTTCTACAATATTTTTAGCTTTGTCCAGATAAATATAGGGTACATAGAATATATAGCTTTCTTTTTCTCTGCCCACGCTCATTGAAAGGGCTGCTCCTAGTATGTTTCTATAACTGAATGGGATTTCTTCCTGCCTTAAAACATCCATGAGCATTTCAGCCCACATTGCCCGTTTTTCTACAATGTAAACAAGGTCATCCTCTTTTATTTCCCTAACATTTTTACCCTTGCATAAGGGGCAAGGTGTGCTGTTTACAATGTTTTTACATTTTTCACAATACATAATATCCTCCTTTTTATGACTCATACCATGCACCATGGCCGGGGCATATTAACATGCCCTTTGCAAGCTCTATCACTGTAGCCCTAACATTAGCTGCCTTATCATAATCTACATCCACATTTGTCATAAGGAAAGGGGCAAGGGCGTTAAATTCCCTTTGCTCTTTAGAAAAGCCTTTAATATTTACTAAATTATCCCCTGTAAAAGCAATTTTATGCTCCGGGCAAATAATAATAGTTTCTCCCTGTATATGGCCACCATAGCCTTCATATACATCAAAGCTTAAGCCCATAAATTCAAACTTGCCTAAGAACGAAAGCACATCATCGTCCTTTTTTTCACCTATAACAATTAAGCTGTTTAAGTTCGGCTTTTCATAGTTGCTTATTATTTTACTTATTTTACCATAGGGCCGATGTACCAATTTCATCTCCCTAAAATCATCTTTGTTTTGATGTTGATGCAAAAAATTGTTATAGTTGCTTTGTGTAGTGTATACCCTATCAAACAAGTGCGCCAGGCCGGAATGGTCAATGTCCCCATGGCTTAAGTATAAAGACTTTTTCATGTTTTCATAGTTTGGAATAATTCTTTCCACCACATCAAAAAGCTCACTTTCAAAACAGGAAAATCCACTGTCAATAAACATTAGTTCTTTATCATTCTCAAATATGAACGTGTTGCTTCCACAGGGCGGTTCAATAATGTGCAAATTAATGTTTGGAGTTATTTGTTTGCTTGCCTTTCTATACTTATAATTTTTACCCCTATACTTGCTTACCGCCTCTGCAAAACGGTAAATATACTCGAATGTTTTATGAGGTGGTTCGCCTCTTTCCTCAAGGTTTTGCATTATCATATTACTGTTTACCAAAAACTCATTTGTTTTTTGTTGGTTAAGGTTTATTAACTTACGTATTGTATTACTAAAATCCAAATAAAAAACGGTATTATCTAATAACCTGTCAGTTACATCATAATCTAAAATGGATAATGGACAAATTTCCGATATTTTATCAAGCACTTCCTTTGTAACGGAAGTATCGGTTATAAAAATTCCCATTTTAAAATGTTGATAACCGGAGTCATTTTCTTGAGAGTTCATATAGGATATGTTTATATTATAATCTGTAAGTATTTTTAATATGGGTTTTAATGTTCCAGGCTCATCCTTTAAATGCAGGTTTATAAGTATAACCTTTTTCTGTTCATCTTCAAGGGGGGTTAAATAGCCTATTTTCTCTAAACCTTGGCTAATTTGAGCCATATCATCTTTTTCAGCGTACACATCAATAAAAAGGGTATGTACATCTAAATTTCTGTTATAGTTTACCCTTATAATGTTACCGTTATTTTTGGCAATTATTTCACTGGCCTTTAAAAATGCCCCTGCCTTATCAGGAATTTTAGTAATAAAACACTTTTTCATAAGCTCCCACCTTTTCTTTTGTAAGTATATTTTAACATTTATATCAAGGCTTATCAACATAAACAGTTGCTGTAACAATAGTTTATTTGCCCTGTTTTTAAACTATTGTATCAAATATTGTAAACATCGATTTTTATAACAATTGACAAAGCTCAATTTCAAATATATTATCATTGATATAATTTGTTGAGGTGAGGTTTCATGGCTGATTTTGAACTTATGAAAAACATAATTTTATATGCTGAGGAAAATGCAATACCCATAATACAAAAACCCGCCTTGGATTTTTTACTAAAAACAATTAAAGAGAACAATATAAAAACAGTGCTTGAAATAGGTACAGCAATTGGATATTCCGCAATAAATATGGCCTTGGCAGGTTGTGATGTATATAGTATAGAGCGTGACTTTGAACGCTATTCTACAGCCTTTGATAATGTTAAAAACTTTAATTTGGAAAAAAAAATTACTTTAATATTTCAAGATGCCTTGCTTTATAATACAAGTAAACAATTTGACCTGCTGTTTATAGATGGTGCAAAAGCCCAAAACATAGCTTTTTTAGAGCAATACCGCCATTGTTTAAAACCCGGCAGCTTTGTTTTTGTTGATAATATAAATTTTCATGATTTAACCTATAATAAATGTAAGTTAAGCCGGGACCTAAACCAATTAACTCGCAAAATACGTAGGTATGTGGATTATATAAAGCAAGACACTACCTTTGAAACGCAGTTTTTTGATATTGGCGATGGCATTGCCTTGTCCAAACTACTATAAAACAATAGTATTGCATAATTTGTGAAAAACGGATATAATTAATAAAAA
>JAAZPT010000042.1 GCA_012797085.1 Christensenellaceae bacterium
ACAAATATTACTACTTAATTTTTTTGCTTTGGCGGCTGTTGGTGTTTTATGGCTATATAAATCCAAAGCTACTTTTAAAGCATTGTTTACTGTATAATAAACGCCATTTAACTGGGTTTGAACATCAAGGTCGTTTAAACCTCTCATAATATACAGGCTTGCATTAAGGGAGCTTAATCTACGTTTACCTGCTGAACCTTTAGGGTAAGGATGGTCAAAATTCTTGCGAATATTAACTGTTTCTTCAGAATATAACACTATTGAGGCTCGCCTGAAAGCAGATAATAAAAATAAGGCATCCTCATTAATATGAATTCTTTCATCAAAAAACACATCGGCAATATTGCTGTATTTAAACAATTTGCAAGGCATTTTTGTAGATATTTCTTGACCCAACAACATATGGTTTATTGCTTGAATATTTGTTAGGGTTTTATATATCAAATTACTTTCATTTTTTTTAGAATTTTCATCATAGTTATTGCTATATGCAAAATTAGCTATCGCAATATCTGCATTAACATCCTCAGCCATGTTATAAAGTTTTTCCAACATATTTGGCAGCGGAATATCATTACAATCTAAAAAACAAAGGTATTTGGTATGAACATTATATAAGCCCTGATTACGGGCACTGCTTGTTCCGGCGTGTACTTTATTTATTATTTTAAAGCGAGGGTCATATTGGGTTATTGTTTTTACTGTGTTATAAGTTTGATCTGTAGAACCGTCATTTATTACATAGCAAACAAAGTGCTCAAAAGTTTGCTCATGCAATGCGTTTAAACATTGGGAAATAAGCATAGCACCATTGTAAACAGGTATTATTACTGTAATTAACGGTTTCAAACTTTGCTCCTTAAACTAAAGTATTAACCAACCAAGGTAAAACTTGCTCAAATCGAACTCCATACTTTAAGGGATCACCGCCAAGTATTGTTTTTTCTATGGATCTGCTTGTAAATTCCACTGCAATTTCTAAGGATTTTTTAAAATTACAATCCTTTAAAATAGCAGCTAATAGTGCACTTGCAAAAACATCCCCTGTACCATGGAATATACCGTCATATTTATTATTATATACAAAGCCATGCTCTTGGGTTCTATTGTTCAAATAGAAAGTTCCTATTTGGCTTTCGTTGTATATACCGGTTATAATAACCTTTTTAGGACCAAAACAGCTTAAATCCTTTGCAATCCTTAAAATGTTTTCCGGGCCGGTATCACTAAGTATAGGATTTTCTCCTAAAAGAAAAAGAGCCTCGGTAATATTTGGCACAATAATATCTGCCCTTGTTATTAGCTCTCGCATTTTATCAACCATAGCCATGGTCATCATAGCATAAAGCTTTCCATGGTCAGCAAATACAGGGTCTACAAATATTAATGTATTTTTATTTTTAAGCATTTTAAAAACTTCTATAATCAAATCAACTTGTTTAGCATCGGCAAGATAGCCTGTATATATTGCATCCAAGGGGAGAGAAACCTCTTGTAAATGTTTTGCTATAGGAATTATATCATCGCTTAAATCATGTACAAAATAGTTTTTAAATTCTCCGGTATGGGTTGATAATAAAGCTGTAGGTAATATACCGGTGTTATATCCAACAGCTGATAATATCGGTAAAGCAACTGTTGTGGAGCATCTGCCAACACAGGATATGTCGTGTATGGCAAAAACATTTTTTTGTTCTTCTTTTTCAGAATAGTAAATATTATTGTGCATGTTATTCCTCTATTGTAATATTTTCATCATTCCATGGATAATAAAACTCTTCATCTACAAGTTGTTCAAACTTTCCATCTGTAATATTGTTAATTGATTCCAAGGAACTTTCTAAATTTTCCGTTTTTATAAGAAGTTTAGTTGTTACATTAACACCATAATCTGTGCCTTCAACAATTAACGGCATAAGGTTTAAATTATACAAAAGCTTATCCCAAAAAGGATAGTCCACCTCGATTAAAACACGTACAGTAGATGTCATAACGGCAACTTGGGCAGCTTTAATACCAATGGAACAGGTTTTCCTATAAGCTCTTATAAGGCCGCCCGCACCAAGTAATATTCCACCGAAGTATCTTGTGGCAACAACTACACAGTTTACAATATTGCTCTGTTTTAATATATCCAACATGGGCATACCGGCAGTGCCTGTGGGCTCACCGTCATCGCTGTAACGCATGATATCCGCTTTTTCCCCAATAATGTAAGCATGGCAATTATGGGTGGCATCCCTATGTTTG
>JAAZPT010000285.1 GCA_012797085.1 Christensenellaceae bacterium
ATAAATTTTCTATATTATACACAATACTACTCCTTAATATTCAATAAGTCCTCATTTATCCAATTTAATTGTTTATTAAAAATATCAATTTGGTTTTGGTTAACATTTTTTGAACTCAAATATCCCTTAAGTGATTTTTGAATTTTATTCCGTTTATAAATTAAATACTTTTCTACTAAAACTTTATCTTTAAACTGATTAACCTTCCCTTTAAAATAAAGTTTTTCACTACCTTCAGTTTTTATAGCATCGGCTTTTATAATAACATAAAACTTACCCGAAACCTCTGCAATATATTCCTCTGTAATGCTATAATCAATTGAATAAATATATTCTCTTAAAACTGAAATTTGTGTGTTGGAACAAAGTATTAATTGCGATGAGTTTAGTTTGTTAATAGCATTATTCAATATATTTATAATATTGGGTGTACCCATACCGGCAATAACTAATGTATTAAAATTGCCATTTACATTATTAAGCCCATCACTAACTATAAACTCAGCCCTACTATTTATGTTAAGCTTTTTAAATAAATTAATTGCTTTTTGCAATGAGGCTGAGCTTATATCAACCAACAAAGCCTTTTTACATTTATCGTTAATAATTAAATTAGCCGGTAATTTACCATGATCTGTACCAACATCAACAACAATATTACAAGGGCTTATAGCATCATAAATTTTACTTAACCTATCATCAAGAGCTATTCCTTGCATTATTGTTCTAAATAATCCTTTAGTTTTTTGCTTCTACTTGGATGCCTTAATTTTCTTAGAGCTTTTGCCTCTATTTGCCTAATCCTTTCACGAGTAACACTAAACTCCTTGCCAACTTCTTCAAGAGTCCTTTGCCTTCCATCATTTAAACCAAACCTTAAAGTAAGAACCTTTTTCTCTCTATCTGTTAAAGAATCTAAAACCGAGATCAGTTGTTCTTTCATAAGTACAAAAGATGCCGCCTCTGCCGGAGCCGGAGCACCTTCATCAGGAATAAAATCACCAAGATGGCTGTCCTCCTCCTCACCTATAGGGGTTTCTAAAGAAACAGGTTCCTGAGCAATTTTAATAATTTCTCTTACTTTTGCCTCAGTAACCCCCATACTTTCAGCAATTTCATCTGTAGAAGGCTCTCTTCCTAATTCTTGTAAAAGTTGCCTTTTAATTCTTATAAGCTTGTTTATAGTTTCAACCATATGTACAGGTATACGAATGGTTCTTGCCTGATCAGCAATGGCTCTTGTTATAGCTTGCCTTATCCACCAAGTAGCATATGTGGAAAACTTATAACCTTTTCTATAATCAAATTTATCAACAGCTTTAATTAAACCCAAGTTCCCTTCTTGAATAAGGTCTAAAAACAGCATTCCCCTGCCCACATACCGCTTTGCAATAGAGACCACAAGACGAAGGTTGGCTTCTGTTAGTTCAGCCTTTGCAACTTCATCCCCTTCTTCCATACGCTTAGCTATTTCTATTTCTTCTTCAGCAGTTAACAAAGGAACCTTTCCGATTTCTTTAAGATACATGCGAACCGGATCATCAATGTTTATTCCTTCCGGAATACTTGTATCAACTTTATCAATTTCATCTTCACTATCTTCTTTTTTTACATCACCAACAAGCTCAATATTAGCAGCATCCAGTTTATCTAATACTTCTTCATATTCTTCGCTTGTAATTTCACAATCGGAAAGATGAATTGCAATTTCTTGATGGGTTAAAAAGCCTTGAACTCTTCCGGTTTTTATAAGTTCACTTACTTTGGTTCTAATTAATTCACTGTTTGTTTCCAATTATATCACTCCTTAAAAATTAAAAGAAAAGGTAGCATTACGTAAGTTTTTTAAGTTGCTCTAGTATTTTAGTTGCCTTGTACATTTCCTCAACTTGTTTTTCCTGAGGCAAATTGTTTAGATTCTCTTGCATTTTTTTAAGTTCATCACTTAGTTTTTGCCTTTTTATTTTGATTACACAATCTTGGGCCATTTGCATTAGCTCATTTACTTCATCCGGCACAACTGTTGCAAATATTCTATTTAGTACTGTCAAATCTTCTTCCTTGGTTGTTTCATCAAGTATTAATGCTGCACTTTTGTTGTTTTGTATTTCTTTAAAAGTATTTTTCAATAGTTCGGAGCTGAACAAGTTTTCATCAAAGGTATCAAAAGGTAGTTTTTTTGACATCAGCACCGCCAAAAGCAATTGTTCCGCTGCAGGAATGTCTATATCTTTAGTAGTATTTTTGCTAATAGTTCTTTTTTTATCAATTTCCTTTTTTATGAAAGCTTTATGTATTCCCGGCTTTTCTACTGCAATTTGTGCTAAAAGTACTTCCCTTGAAAAGCCTGTTTCTATCATAATATTTTTTATTTGACTTTCTATTTCAACAGGGTCGTCTAATTCCGCAAGAATTTCTGAGCATTTTTTTGCATAGTTCACTCTCACTTCGTCTACGGACATATCTAAACCTTTTTTTGCCCGCTTAACCCTATAAGTAATTGTGTTCATTGTTTTAATTGCATTGAACTTATCTTTACCAAATTTTCTAATATAATCATCAGGATCCATTTTATCAGGAACAACCAATATTCTTGTGGTGATTTTTGCATCATCGAATATTTTTATGGCCTTATCTATGGCATTTTGGCCTGCATCATCACCATCGAAGCAAATGTGTATTTCCGGAGCAAAACGTCCCATAAGCTGAGCCTGTTCCTTTGTTAAAGCTGTACCTAATGTTGCCACTACTCCATTTAAGCCGTATTGGGTTAATGCAATTACATCCATGTAGCCTTCAACTAATAATACTCTGTTTAAGCCCTTTTGTTTTCTAAGCAAGTTTGCAGCGTAGACTGTTTTGCGTTTATTAAATGCAAGAGTTTCCGAAGTATTTAGATATTTTGGTAATGAGTCATTTAAAGCTCTACCTCCAAAGCCCAAAACATTTCCATAAAGGTCTATTATTGGAAACAATGCCCTGTTTCTAAAAACATCGAAATATTTTCCTTTTTTGTTTGATATCAAGTTGGCTTCTAAGAGCTCTGATTCATTAAAACCTTCATTTTTTAAATGACTAATTAAAATATTGTTATTAGGAGCTGCTCCGAGACCGAACATAGTTATTGTTCTATCATCAAGACCACGAGACTTAAAATATTCTAATACTTTTGCCCCTTCGGGCTCCCATAGTGTTTTATGATAAATTAGTGCTGCAGCTTTGTTGGCAAGATAAATTCTTTCCCTTTTTGAACGCCTTTCATAATACTCATTATCATTTGCCATTTCGGGCAAAGGCATATTAACCCTATCAGCAAGGTAAGTTACAGCTTCTTGAAATTTTAAATGTTCAATATCCTTAATAAAATCAAAAACAGTACCGCCAGCTTTACACCCAAAACAATAATACAATTGTTTTTGAGAATCTACTGAAAAAGAAGGTGCCGTTTCATTATGAAAAGGACAAAGGCCTACAAACCTGGTGCCTGTTTGTTTTAGGTTTACATATCCACTAACCACTTGCACAATATCTGCCCTTTGCCTTAGCTCTTCTAACCAATCAGGTGGAAACCTATATGCCAACAAGCACCCTTCCTTTCTTTAAATTCTTTAAATAAAAATTTTATCCTTTATATATTTTAATCAAAGTGCATAATAACATCCATATCCGACTCTAATGATTCAAAACTAAACTCATTAGGTACAAATAATTGTTTAAACATATTAATTGCAAATCTATCGCTCATACAGGCAATATAATCTGTTACGGCCCTGTTTATGCCTTCCCTGAAAGATACTTCCACAAACTCTAAAGGCATTTTAGCTGGATTGTTTAAAAAATAGTCGTAAAGAGTTCTTATAACAAAGTCACACTTTTTCTCTTCAAAAGCTCTCCATTTAGCTTTGTAAACATTTCTAAACATAAAATCACGCAGTTCGTTTGACGCCTCTTGAAACTCGCTACTCATTTCAACAATGGGTTTACCTTTGCTTTTATATATTATGTTTTTAATCATGGAATCTATTCTGTCACTATGTGTATGCCCTAATACATCCAAGCAATGTTTAGGCAATTCAAACTTTTTAATTATACCTGCCCTTAAAGCATCATCAATATCATGATTAATATATGCAATTCTATCTGCCCTACGCACACACATGGCCTCAAGACTTGATGGTTGTGTAGGACCACTATGCCATCTTATTCCATTTCGCACTTCTTTAGTAAGGTTGAGCCCATTGCCATTTTCTAATGTTTCAACTATCCTTAAACTTTGAGCATTATGCTCAAATCCATCAGGATTTATTGCGTTTAATGTTCTTTCTCCAATATGCCCAAAGGGAGTATGCCCAAGGTCGTGACCTAAAGCAATAGCTTCAACCAGATCCTCATTCAGTTTTAATGCACGAGCTAATGTTCTTGCTACTTGAGCCACTTCAAGAGTATGAGTAAGGCGAGTTCTGTAATGGTCTCCTTTTGGTGACAAAAATACTTGCGTTTTAAATTTTAAGCGCCTAAAACTTTTACAATGAATTATTTTATCCCTATCCCTTTGAAACTCGGTTCTAATTTCACAGGGCTCTATTGGCACATCCCTACCCTCGGTTTTGGAACTGAAAGTTGCATATGGAGATA
>JAAZPT010000286.1 GCA_012797085.1 Christensenellaceae bacterium
CTTAGTGTGCTTTAAAAACAAACCTAAGCCAACTGCTGCAACAATAAAAAACATACTTGTTGATGCAACTTGTCCACCGGCTAAGTTGTTTGCAACAGTTTCAACACCGTCTGTAACGGTTTTTGTGAAACCGTTAAATGTTTGTGCTACAACGTCAGCAAAGGCTGCAACAACCAATATTGAAAATAGCCATGTAAAAGCTAAAAAAAGCTTTTTACCTGTTTTTCCAATGTATTGCTCAATTATATAGCCAATGGTTTTACCTTTATTTTTAACAGAGGCGTACATTGCAACAAAGTCTTGTACTGCTCCAAAAAATACTCCACCAATAAGAATCCATAAAAGTACAGGTACCCAACCAAACATAGCTGCTACTATTGGTCCGTTTATCGGGCCTGCGCCGGCGATAGAAGCAAATTGATGCCCAAATACTACGGATTTATCTGACGGAACATAGTCTATACCATCATTAATTTCGTATGCGGGCGTTTTTGCGTTAGGGTCAATACCCCATGTTCTTTCCAGGTGTTTACCATAAAAAAAGTAACCTCCACCTAAAACTGCTAATGCTATAAGCATTATTACTAATCCACTCATATAAAATACCTCCTAAATAAATATATAGATAATTTAGAAATAACAATGCCCACCTTTCATTGAAGATGGGCATATATTTACCCACCTCCATAAAGAGACGGGCCAAGCTCGCGTTACCACTCTTTTTGCTGCAAATATTAAAACAATGTAATATTACAACCACTCTATGCACAAACATGCATGCCCTCAATAACGAGAGGTACCCGGTTCAACCTAATTGCAAAGCTTTCAGCGAACTGCTCATGGATGATAACTACAATTGTTTATGCTTTTCACCAAACAGCATATCTCTAAAGGTAACTATAGCCTTGTTCCAATCTAAGCATTATCTATAACAATTTATATAGTAACATAAAAAATTTTTTATTCAATATGTTGAAGTGTTTTTATGTTGTACTTTTCAAAAACGTTTTAGTCTGTTTTTGTTTTACATGTTTTTTTAAAAAGCAATATTTTACAAGCCTTTTTCATTAAAAATGGAAAAACAAAAAACCTGCAACGCAGGTTTATGGTATACCCGAACGGAATTGAACCGTTGACCTACAGAGTCGGAGTCTGTCGCTCTATCCAACTGAGCTACGGGTACAAATGCCAGTTTATTTTACATTTAAGGCTGATAATTGTCAATAAAAGGCTATTTAATTATAAGTAAGGCATTTTCCTTCATTTGTATTAATTGATTTTTTATTGCTTTTATTATATCTTGGCTAAGCTGTGTTTTTTGCGGATTGCTTTCATCATCTTTAAGCCTTTTAAATATGTCCTCAGCCATTTTGTATTTATTTTTTTCTAAATAATTTTTAATACTGTTTTTAGGTAAAAGTATGCGTCTGATTGCTGGAGGTATATTCGCTTTTTTTACCTGTTTTACTAAAAGTTCAGAGCCTACTGCACCAACGGTAAGACCAATTGCCCCTCCAATAATTAAACCAACCGGACCTGAAGCGATAAGTGCAGTTTCAACCCCTCCCATAACAGATGCAAATACTGCTATAAAAACAATATCTGTAATTATTTTTATAGTATTAAAGTTTACAATATTGCTGCTGTCAATATTAAAATTTTCATTACTTAAAGGTAATTCAGGAGCAAATTTAAATGTTGTTGTAGGTATTCCATATTTATGACAAATACCAAAAGTTTTTGCTTCAACAATAGGCAACATATCCTTTAACCAGTTCTTTATTGTTTCATTTATGATATCTTTAAAGCCTTCATTATTAGTCAAATTCATTGATTGTTCGTTAATGCTGTCTTCAGTTTCCGTTATTGTTTTAAATTGATTGTTTAACCATTTGCTAAAGCTTGGCATAATAAGTGTTTCTCCCATATAATCAACAATGTTTTCGGAGATATCTTTATAAAGTTTGTTTATCTGCATATCTACAATATCATTTATTTGACTTGATGAAAGTAATGTTTCCAGCTCTTTTTCAAAACCTTTTGTTTTAATATCTATCCTTGCTGCATAGGACAACCCCCTTGCAATAGCAAACTCAGGTTCAGCAGCTAAAACTATTTTTGATGTTTTAAAAAGATTTTTTACAATATCCTCAATAAAATACATTCTGCTTGCACCGCCGGTTAACAAAACAATATCCGGCATTACAGGCAATTTTTGTTTACAGTTTTCAAAGGTTTTTATACACGCTTGCATAAAGCCAAGACCATTTAAAGATAATTGAGGTGTATTAAGGGTTTGTTTCATATCCTCATTTGTACAAACCAAATCAACGGTAATTGGAGGTTTACTTGTATATAATTTAACTGAGGACTCAGCTTCAAAAAGGTCAAATTGGTTTTTATGGCGCGAAAAATAAAGTTCCTTCACACGCCTTGTTTCAAACTCCAACCTTGCCCTATAAACAGGGAAATCATTAAGTATCTGGTTTAATTTTTTTGCTTTTGCATGCCTTTGTATATTAATATCGAGTAATATTTGCTCTATAAGGCCTGCGCCAAGATTGTTTATACCAAAGTC
>JAAZPT010000287.1 GCA_012797085.1 Christensenellaceae bacterium
AAAACTGTAGGTATACCGCGGAATTGGCCAACCGTGAAGAAAAACCACAATACTGCTGCACACAACACTACCATTTTAATTAAAACAATTGGCAAAGCTTCAACTTCATAGCCTTTTTTAACTTTTTTACTACGGTTAACAAATGTACTTACAACATAAAGCACAACTGCAAGCACACCCACAATTACACTGGTAGAGTTAAGGTTCATACCAAACAGCTTTATTTTATCAACAAAAATAGTTGGAAGATAACCCGTTGAAAACTGTAAGTATTCTTGCGGAAAGGGAGCTAATGTTAAACCGTTTAATATTAAAAGTGTTAAACCCCTGAACACAAGCATGCCGCTTAATGTTACAATAAAGGGCGGTATTTTTATGTAGGCTATCCAAAAGGCTTGCCATGCACCACAAGCTATGCCTACAAGTAAGCAGATAAAAATAACCAAGTAAGAGTTCCACTGCCTTGTAACTATAAGCTCACCGGCAATGGCGCCTACAAGTGCAACTATCGAGCCTACGGAAAGGTCAACGTTACCACCGGTAAGTATACATAAAAGCATACCTACAGCCAATATAACAATGTATGAGTTTTGAAATATTACGTTTGAAACGTTCATAGGCCTTAATAGTTTGCCATCCGTTAATATGGCAAAGGCTATAATAATTACTATTAAGGCAATCATCATAGAATATTGCTTTAAGTTAATTTTTGATTTTTGTTTTGAAATTGAACCCATATTTATGCTCCTTTACCAGTATCTGTAATAATATATGACATTATCTTTTCCTGGGTTGCACCCTTTGCAGGCATTTCTGCAACAATTTTGCCCTCGTTCATTACATAAATCCTATCGGACATGCCAATTATCTCCGGCAACTCGGAAGAGATCATAATTATGGATTTACCAGCCTCAACAAGCCTGTTCATAATTTCATATATTTCATATTTAGCGCCAACATCAACACCACGTGTCGGTTCATCCATTATTAGTATATCTGGCTGTGTATATATCCATTTTGCAACTAAAACCTTTTGTTGGTTACCACCGGACAGTGTTTCAACAACGGTTTCTTCACTGTTTGCTTTAACGCCATATTGCTTAATTACTTCTTTAGTAACCTCTGTTTCCTTATCATCATCATAAATGTTATTTTTGGATACCAAATCCGGTCGTGCAATTGTAATGTTCCTTTTGATAGTATTGGAAAGTATTAAGCCGTTGCCCTTTCTATCTTCAGTTACATATGCCAAACCGCCCATTATGGCCGACTTAATATTATTATATTGTACTTCTTTGCCGTTTTTATATAATTTACCGCTAATATTAACACCGTAAGCCTTGCCGAACACACTCATGGCAAGCTCACTTCTACCGGCGCCTACAAGACCTGAAAGGCCAATAATTTCGCCTTTTTTAACATTTATGTTAACATTATCAACGATTTTTTTATCAGTATATTTAGGATGATAAACAGACCAATTTTCTACTCTAAAGGCTTCCTCCCCAATATTGCTTTGCCTTCCGGGGTACCTATCGCTCATTTCCCTGCCAACCATGCCTTTAATAATTCTATCCTCAGATATATCATCAGTAACATGGTTTAGAGTTTCTATCGTTTTTCCATCCCTTAAAATTGTAGTTTCATCAGCACAATAAGTAATTTCGTTAATCTTATGGCTTATCATTATTGATGTAATGCCCTTTTCCTCTTTAAGTTGTTTAAGAAGGTTCAATAAAGCAATGGAACTTTGTTCGTTTAATGATGAGGTAGGCTCATCAAGTATAAGCAATTTAACATCTTTTGCTAAAGCCTTGGCAATTTCAACAAGCTGTTGTTTCCCCACATTTATATCCTTTATTAGAGTTGTGGGTTTCTCATCCAGTCCAACAATTTTCATATATTTTACAGCTTGTTTATTTGTTTCATCCCAATTTATAACGTTATTTTTAGCCCTCTCATTGCCTAGAAACATGTTTTCAGCAATGGACAGCTCCGGTACCAGGGCAAGTTCCTGGTGGATAATTACTATACCTTCCTTTTCAGAATCCTTTATGTTTTTAAACTTGCACACCTCACCGTTGTAAACAATATCTCCCTCATAGCTACCATAGGGATGTACCCCGCTTAATACCTTCATAAGAGTTGATTTGCCCGCACCGTTTTCACCACATATAGCGTGTATAGTACCGGCCTCAACATTCATGTTTACATCATCAAGGGCGCGAACACCTGGGAAGGTTTTTGTAATATTTCGCATTTCTAACAGCATATTTTCACCCTTTCATAAAATAATAAAAAAACATGGGAAATGAACTTGCATTCACTTCCCATATTGAATAATTATTATTTAATGCCTAATTGTTCTGATGTATAATAGCCGGAATCTAGCAACAACTCTTTGTAGTTTGAAAGATCAGCAAATACGGGAGCGCATAAGTATGTGGGTATAATACCTGTACCATTGTCATAAGTTTCTGTATCATTAACTTCGGGTTGTTCACCTTTAAGTATAGCATCTACCATTTCTACAACCTTATTAGCTAATGTACGGGTATCTTTAAATACTGACATGCTTTGTGTGCCGGCTAACATGTTTTTAACTGAAACTATGTCACAGTCTTGACCTGTAATAATCGGCCAGCCTTCGCCGGGTTGGAAACCTGCGCCTAACAAACCGTTTGTTGCTCCGTTTGCTGTAGAGTCGTTTGAGCAAAGTACAACATCAAGTTTTGTATCGCCTGTGTAGTTTGAGGAAATTATGTTTTCCATACGTTGTTGAGCTTTTTCTGTTGACCATGATTGTGTAGCTATTGTTTCGAAATCTGTTTGGCCTGATACACAAACTAATTTGCCATTGTCGATATAGGGTTTTACAGTATCCCAAGCACCTTGGAAGAAATAGCGAGCGTTATTGTCGTCAGGAGCACCGGCTATAAATTCAATATTGAATGGGCCTTCTGCATTTTCAAGGTCAAGGTTATCTATAACATATTGGCCTTGAATTGTACCAACCATGTAGTTATCAAATGTTGCATAGTAGCTAACAGCATCGGTTTGCATGATCAAACGGTCATATGCAATAACCGGGATTTCCATTGCTTTAGCATCAGCTAAAACTGTACCGAGAGCACCGCCGTCGATTGATGCAACTACTAGAATATCAACACCGTTTGCAATCATGTTTTCAATTTGAGAAACCTGTTTTGCAACGTCATTATCTGCATATTGCAAGTCAACTTCATAGCCGGCCTCTTCCAATTTAGCTTTCATGTTAGCACCGTCTTGGTTCCAACGTTGTAAGCTTTGTGTTGGCATTGCAACACCTACTGTTGCTGCATAAGCTGAAGCAACGGACATAAGCATAATAAATGCGATTACTAATGCGACAAGTTTTTTCATAATACTTCTCCTTTTGGCATAGCCATTATTTTGTTGTTTTTGTATCAACTTTAACTTTATTATACATGTGAATATATACCTTGTCAACACTTTTTTAAAATATTTTTCAAAAAGTATTTTATTAAGTTTTAGTAGCTATATAGGCCAATAATATTCATGCTCTTGTTTTTGGAATTTTTATCCGTTTTGTATTTTGAAATGGTAAATATTTTTAATTGTGTTATTGTTTACTTTTAATACAATATGTAGATAATAATATTAACAAGGTAGGTGATTATTATTAAAAAACCACAAATTATATTTTTAGCCTTTTTAGTGTTTGCATTGATGTTTATTACGCTGCCAAAGTATGAGGCAAATGAATTAAATAAAAATATTAATATAGAAACAGAAGGTGATAATTTGAAAACAATATATTTAGCAGGCGGTTGCTTTTGGGGCACAGAACATTTTTTAAAAAATATTGAAGGGGTAATAAACACTGAAGTCGGCTATACAAACGGCGGTAGTGAGGGTGTTTGCTATAACGAGGTTTGTAGCGGCTCCGGCCATGCAGAAGCCGTTAAGGTGGACTATGACCCCAACAAAATTACTTTGGATTTTATATTGGATTTATACTATTTAACTATAGACCCCTTCAGTGTAAACCAACAAGGCAATGACGTAGGTGTTCAATACCGTACAGGCATATATTATATTGATAAAGAGGATAAAATTATTATAGAAAAATCAATAGAAAAGCTTGAAACTGAATTAAACAAGCCAACAGCAATCGAAATTTTGCCTCTTTTGGACTTTACCGTTGCGGAAGAACATCATCAGGATTATTTGACAAAAAACCCCGGCGGATATTGCCATATAGACCCCAGGCTTTTTGAGTTGGCAAAAAATGCAAAGCCAAAAAAGGAATATTTAAAACCAAGCATTGAGGAGTTAAAAACAAAGCTTAGTCCCCTTGAATTTGAGGTTACCCAAAATTCCGGCACAGAGTCTCCTTTTAAAAATGAATATTGGGATAATTTTAAAAAGGGAATATATGTAGACATTGTTACCGGCGAACCTTTATTTACTTCGAACGACAAGTTTGAAAGCGGTTGCGGTTGGCCCAGTTTTTCAAAGCCTATTGATGATAGCCTTATAAGTGAGTTTGAAGACAACAGCTATGGCAGGAAACGTACAGAAGTGCGTAGTACTTTAGGTGATAGCCATTTAGGCCATGTTTTCAATGACGGCCCTGTTGAGTTGGGTGGTTTAAGGTATTGTATAAATAGCGCCGCATTAAGGTTTATAGCCTATGAGGATATGGAAACCGAAGGCCATGGAGATTATATGGATATTGTGGAGTAAAAAATAAGCAATAAAAAACCCAACAATCATTAGCTTGTTGGGTTTTTTGTTTTGTGTTATTTTACGCTTGTCTTGTGCTGCCTCTTTCTATTAACTCGCCTACTACCTCTATGTGCATGCCCGGCCAAGTAGGATTTTGTATTCTTTTGCGAATTATTTCAACCGTAAGGGTTCCCAAAGCCTCGCGGTTTATTCGCATTGTAGTCAGGGCAGGCATAGTAACCGCACCAAAGGGTATATCATCTACCCCTATTACGGAAACATCTTCCGGAACCTTATAGCCCGCCTCTTGCATTGCCTTTATTGCGCCTATGGCTATAGTGTCATTGTCTGCAACAGCTGCTCCCTTAGGCTTAAATGAGCCGTTGGACAGTTGTTTTTTCATGTCATGATAAGCTCCCTTTAATGAAGCTGTAAGGAGTACAGGGGGCTTTATCGGTAGGTTCAGTTCCCTCATACGCTTTAAATAGCCTTCATAACGTTCATCGCAGTTGTGCATTTGCCTTGAGGTTTTAAAATAGCTGATATCTCTATGCCCCAAGTTATACAGGTAGTCTGTTGCATTGTAGCCGATATGTTCATTAGCCATAACAACGGTATCAATATTTTTATACTTTATGCCGTTATCAAGTATAACTATCGGTACGGTAATCAAATCAAGCATTTTATAGCTTATTTCAAGCATTTCTGTAGCTATTAGAATAACGCCCTCCGGAGGGTTTTGCATGATGTTTTCCAGAGTGTTTTTTGCCGTTTCTCCATTACAGTTTATCATCTGTAAATCATAAGAATAGCGACGACACTCCGCCTCAATTTGATCAACAATTGAGGTTATAAAACCTTGATTTTCCTCCACACCAAGACCGTGGTCAAGATACTTGACAAGCACAAATCTGTGGCGTTTGCTGCTTTTGCGTGTTTTGGGCACTTTGTAGTTGTTTTCTTTAACCACTTGCAATATGTGCCTACGGGTTTCATCACTTATACCCTTGCCGTTATTTATGGCAATAGAAACAGCGGAAGGAGATACGCCTGCAAGTCGGGCAATTTCTCTAATAGTCATTTTTTAAATAAGCACACCTTTTTTAAGTATTATACATGCATAAAGCGCTTTTTCACTTGTAGCTACTGTAGCATAGGCTTTTTTAGCCCTCTCATAAAAATCAAAGCGATCAATTTTATCCATTTTTGTTCCCGGTTGATGCTTATCAAGGAGAGCTTCAAACTCTTTCCAAATTGGTGGGTCGCCCTCGAGTTTGCCCGGTTGAACTTCCATTAGTGTTACAGGAGCATCAACAAAGGTATCCAACGGGAAAAGCTCCAATATTGCATCAACAACATCTGTTGCCCTATGACCGTTGCAACGCACGCAACAAGCATTCATACTTGCTGCAGGGAAGTTACAATCGCCAATAACAATTTCATCTCCATGTCCCATTTCAGCTAGTACTTTTAATAATTCCGGCGATAAAATATCCGGTATGTTTTTTAACATAAAGGCTCCCTCTTTTCTTATTTGTTTTTGTTATCTAAAAGACCCTCGTGCTTCCTTATACCGGCCTCTTTTGCCTTTTTAGCAAATATCTCTTTAAGGCTTTCATTATAAGGGGGCCTTGCGATACCATATTCTGTTATTATTGCTGTAATAAGTTCGTTTTCACTTACATCAAAGGCAGGATTATACACATGAACATTTTTGGGTGCCATGCGTTTTTCATACCACATATCCGTAACTTCATGAGCGGGCCTTTCTTCTATTGGGATATCCTTGCCTTCTGCAATTGACATGTCTATTGTGGATGTAGGTGCGCAAACATAAAAGGGAATACCGTAATGTTTTGCCATAATTGCTACGCCGCTTGTACCGATTTTATTTGCAGCATCGCCATTAGCAGCCACACGGTCACAACCTACAAATATAGCTTGTATCCAACCGTTTTTCATAACCTGTGATGCCATATTATCACAAATTACCGTGGTATCTATGCCGTTTGCGCTCAATTCAAAGCTTGACAGCCTTGCACCTTGCAATAAGGGACGGGTTTCATCTGTAAATACTTTAAAGTTCATACCCCTTTCCTTGCCTAAATGCAAGGGTGCAAGGGCTGTTCCATATTTAGCCGTTGCTAATTGGCCTGCATTACAGT
>JAAZPT010000288.1 GCA_012797085.1 Christensenellaceae bacterium
CCATTCGATAATATCTTTTGCCGTATCATAATAGGCTTTACCTATTACTATTATGCTAAATATCATCCATACATATAATAATATTTTCCCCATTTTTTTTTCTCCTTCCTGTCCAAAGGTTCGCCGGCTACGCCAAGGCGAACCTAAACACCTTTTACGTAAACGGCAAAGCATCCCATACACGTTGAATTATCTTCCATATTGCATGCCAGCTGACTAGGGCCAAACTAATCATTAACATTATACCTAAATCCACAACCGGCATAAAGTACGCAGTACCCAATATTATGTCAAGAATTTGCGTTGATAAATCGTTCGGTATATCTAAAAATCCTATTACCGGATTCAATAAACTTAATATTAAAACAAATAAACTTATCATTGCTTGAATAAAAAACTCTATTATCATTTTTACACCACCTTTTAATATATTATTGTCGGCATTCTTCGCAGCAATCTTTTAATAAAAAAATACCACGCTATAGCCCTAATTATATTCATTATAAAAAACCTATAAGGTACATACATACTAAAATCAATTATTTTTGCTTCAAATCCACCCCATTTTTGCGGCATATTGATTTTAAATTCTGGTGGTGTATTTACTTCTGCATTTATCAAATTTTCAGCCATGCCCTTTACTATCAAAATTAAGTCGTTTAACAATGGTATTTTTTCCTCAATAACCCCATACAATGCAGTTATATTTGCTTGTATAAATTGCGGCCGAGGAACAAATAGTATTCGAAATATATTTTGTTGATTTTCTGGGTTAAAAAGCTGGAAAATATTATTTATGCCTTGTGCAATGTTTTGAAAAGGAGTTGCAAGCCCTTCAAAAATCCCGCCAAGACTATCAATAATCCAATCAAGTATGGACTGATACCACGAATCAGGGGGGTCATTAGGGTAAGGGGTGGGTGTTGGGTCAATGTCTCCTGCATAGGAGTTTTCCGGGTAGCCGAAAAAAAAACACTTGTTAACGAACTATCAGTATATATATCATGCGTTGATTGTAAAATATCTTCAAATGCAATCCCTTGTGTCGAACCTGGACTCATCCAATACAACCAATTACCATTATCATATTTAAGCACATATAATTTACTACTTGAGCGTATGCGCGTACTATACGGATTGGCTATCAAATAAAATGGTGTTTGTGATACTACTAACATAGTTTTATAAGAAGAGCCACTATCATAGATAATCGCCTGATAAATATAACTACTATCATATTTATCACTATATATTGGTGTATCTGGGTATCCATCCCATGCCATAGCTGGTAATGCCATTATTACTATAATTACTAATAACATTAATATCGAAATTATTCTTTTCAATACTTTCACTCCTTCCTTAAAATATCCCCCCCCAAATTATTCAGGGGGGGGGATAGCAAGTGCAGGTTTTACGCTCCTTTGAGTGCTCTTTTTACAAAAGAAATACCCTTGCGAAATGCGATAAAACCTATAATGACCGGAAGCACCGTAGGCAGAAGCCCCGTAACTTCATCAAGTACCGCAGTTAAGTCAATTCCTGTCAAATCAATCATTACCCTTTACCTCCTTTATTTATTAAACCCCTCCGAAAAATAAATTGCTAAATACCCACCAGAGGAATTTTACTACCATATATACTATTATTACTGCACCGACCCACTCAAAAAACCTAAGTGCATATTCAATGTTTTGTACTCTATTTATAAATTCATCTATTATGTCATAATTGCTTTGTAATAATTCCTGCAAGTTACCAATAATTATACTTGCTTGTTCTTCTGTCATTATTATTCACCATCCAAAGTACAAACAAACTCGGCCGACTTGAACTTTCCTCTTAAATTGAGTTCTAACTCATATATGGCCGGTACGATTGGAAATAACTCAATTTTTTCCGGTTCTCCAATTATAGAAATCTTCGTGGGTGGTTCTATGCCCCTATGGATTTGCTCACGCACTATTTTTTCCTGCGGTTCTATATTTTCTGAGTCAGAAACCCAAAGCGTTACTCCGCAACTTCTTTCACCTGTTTGAGTTGTAAATTCGTATGTTTTCGCAGATAAGACTAAAACTTTCATGTTTTTAATCTCCCTTCATTTTATTATTTTCTTAATATTTATGTTTTCATAAATATATTTTTTTTGCAACAACTTATTTTATCTTCCTATATCTCACCGATTTTATATATTGATGTAACAATAATGTGCTTGTATCTGCAATAATCGGAAACCAGTCGTCATAATGATTTTCAATAGCATAATCTACTAAGTCCTGAAATTCGTCTATATTATATTCCTTTATGAATGTTATCATCTCTTTAATTATTGTGTATTTTTCAGATGAATTGCACTTTAACAATTCATATATATCCACTCCGCCATGTGCAACAATTTTTGATATGTCGTATTGCTCTTTGTCTGGATTATCTATATGCGCCATATATCGTACTAAAGCCCTGGCATTATGTACCCGCTTTGGGATAGGACACTTTAGGGGTTGAACAAATTCAAGGACTTGTTCATATGTTTTTACACCACCAAAAAGCAATAAAACATGATAATGCGGTTTTTTCACCGTTCCATCTGGGTTTATATCTTTGTCGTGTAGTGGACTTTCAACCCATTCGATATGTTCTTCGTCGAGTATATCTCGCCAATTTTCCGGCGCTGATTCCGGATAAACTATTATAGTCCAGTTCCTTGTCCTTGTACTATTTCCATTTGATTTTTTAGGCCTTGCCATGTTATAATTACCTCACAATCTATTTATTTTTTAAAGCGATACAATACGGTTCTAAGCGTGTATCGCTTTTATTTATCTTACCATATATATTTTCATGATACAAGTTTTTTTATTTGTCTTTTTATTGCATTTTTGTTTTTTAATAACTATTCGCCTTGAAATCCGCTTCTCATCAGCCTTTGAATTGTTTTTCAATCGTGAACACTGAACACAATAGGGGGGGTCGTAGTCACCCCCCTATTGATTATATTCAGGCCTGCGTTTCATGCGGGCCTATCGACTTTATTAATCTTTTCTTCCGCTCTCGCGCGCTACCTGTCAACTTTATTCCAATTTTTATATATCAGTGAAGGGGAAATAAATATTAACTATATTCAAATGTACCTTCCCCTCTACCCGTTCAAGC
>JAAZPT010000289.1 GCA_012797085.1 Christensenellaceae bacterium
ACTACGGTTTGTACCCTTTTCGCGAATAATTTCCGCACGTTCAAAAAGTTCATGGGTTTTCAAAAGTACTGCCCCACCTTCACCCATACTGAAGTTTTTAGTTTCATGAAAACTAAAACAACCAATATCCCCTATTGAGCCCAGTTGCCTACCCTTATATGTTGATGTTACACCCTGAGCTGCATCCTCAACAACGGCTAAATTGTATTTTTTTGCTATTGAGCAAATTGTATCCATTTCACAAGCCAGGCCGGCATAGTGTACGGGAACTATGGCTTTTGTTGCCGGTGTAACAGCTTGTTCTATAAGAGTTTCGTCCATGTTCATAGTATCCGGCCTAACATCAATAAAAACGCATTTTGCACCTCGAAGGGCAAAGGCATTTGCAGTTGAAACAAAGGTGAAGCTGGGCATAATTACCTCATCACCCTCTTTTATGTTAAGCAATATAGCAGCCATTTCCAAGGCATGGGTGCCGCTTGTAGCAAGCAAAACCCCGGCGCTTTTACAATAATCAGCTAAAAAATTATTACATTGTTTGGTATAAAAGCCATCTCCGCATATTTTACGGCGCTCTATTGCATCTTTTATATAATTTAATTCCTCACCTAAAAAAGGTGGTATATTAAAAGGATAAAGCATATTAAAAACCTGCCAAATACTAAATATCATATTAATTATAATGTTATTAATATTTAATGTCAATTAATACAAAAAGCATTTATTTGCCTTGAAAATAATACTATTAATAATATAATATTAATAAGGAGTGATTATATGAACACCACTATTGATACAATAATGACAAGAACCAGCGTTAGAAAATTTAGCGAAACACCCATTACAGCGGAGCAAATCAACATACTGCTGAATGCCGGCATGGCTGCCCCAAGCGCTTTAAACAGGCAACCTTGGGCCTTTATAGTTGTTGATAATGCTGAAATATTACACCGGCTTGGCAAGGGTTTACATTTTGCAAAGGCTCTTTATACGGCTCCTTTAGCAATTGTAGTATGCGGTAATTTAAAAATGAAGTTGCCCCTTTATAAAGAATTTTGGGTGCAGGATTGTTCCGCTGCAACACAAAACATATTGCTTGCCGCAAAGGCTCTTGGCCTTGGCAGCTTATGGATAGGTGTACATCCTGTAGAGAACAACGAAAAAAAGGTGAGTGAAATATTGCAATTACCCAAACATATTGCTCCCCTAAATATAATAGCTTTAGGCTATAGCGAAGATGAACAAAACCCGAAGGATAAGTATGACCCCAAAAAGGTTAAACACAACCTATGGTCTTAATGTAAAGCTTTTGTAAGCATTTGCATTTGCATGTTTTTATGATATAATATACAAGTTGAATATTGTTATAAACTCAAAAAATATTTTAAGGAGTATTAATATGGCAATTAAAAAAATAGGAATTCTAACAAGTGGTGGCGATAGCCCGGGTATGAATGCTTGCGTTGTTTCTGTTGCAAGAATAGCCAACCATTACGGTATGCCATTGGTGGGAATTAAGCGTGGATATAACGGCTTAATTGAAATGAATGATCATGACATTGAAACCTTTACAGAATCAGAACTCCTTGATATTGCTGATTTACCGGGTACCTATTTAAGAACTGCGCGTTGTAAACCCTTTTACGATCCTGAAGTTCGTAAGCAAGCAGCTAAAAACCTAAACGATAACGACTTTGAAGCCTTGATAGTTATAGGTGGTGACGGTAGTTTTAACGGTGCTATGCTTTTGGCCGACTTGGGAATACCTTGTGTATGTATTCCGGGAACCATAGATAACGACTTGGGTTATACTGAAAAAACATTAGGTTATGATACCGCTGTTAATGTGAGCACAAATGCCGTAAGAAGCATAAGGGCAACATCAAGAAGCCATGATCGCCCTCACATTGTTCAAGTTATGGGTAGGCGCAGTGGTGATATAGCTTTAAAAACCGCCATGGCAACCGGTGCTGAATTGCTTATAGTACCTGAAAGGGAATGGAGCATAGAAGATACAGCCGAAAGGTTTATTAACCTAATTAAAAGGGGCAACAACAGAGCAACCCTTATAATAGGTGAACACTGTTGGCATCAAATGAAACCCTTTGACTGGATAAGTGTATTAAGAGAAAATGGCATTGCAGTTCATGACGATGAAGAAATGGATGTTGACAAGCTTGCAAAAGTACTTAAATACCTATGTAAAGCTGAAATAAGAGCAACAACCGTTGGTTATACCCAAAGGGGTGCAACTCCTTCATCAAGCGACTGTTCCTTTGCCTTTGCTACAGCTGAAGAGGCAGTTAACCTTATAAGAAGCGGCAGGTCAAACGTTGCTATAGGTCAAAAACATGGTAGTGTTTACAATTTACCTATAGAAGATGCTTTGAATATTCGCCATAAGTTTAACCACGCAAGCTTTGAGTTAATAAATAAGCTATAATTTTATAAGGCGGGTTCCCGCCTTTATTATTTTTCAGGAGGCCCCTTGAACAATAAAATTATACTTTTAACAGGCGGCGGTACTGCCGGTCATGTTACCCCACACCTTAGCCTTTTGCCGATACTTAAGGCAGAAGGATATAGTATTGAATATATTGGCTCTAAAAACAGCATAGAATCTGAAATTATGCACAGGGAAGGCATACATTACAAAAGTATATACTGTGGTAAACTAAGACGTTATTTTAGTTGGGAAAACTTTAAAGATATATTTAGAGTGTTGTTTGGCACCATACAAGCATTTTTTTACATAAAAAAATTAAAACCTAATATTGTTTTTAGTAAAGGCGGCTTTGTTGCCGTTCCTGTAGTAGTTGCCGCTAAGCTTAACAAAATTCCTATAATATGCCATGAAAGCGATATTACCCCCGGACTTGCAACACAGATAAGCAGTAAGTTTGCCCAGGCAATAGCAACAACATTCCCTGAATGCAGTACAAAGTTAGGAGCAAAATGTTATTATACAGGTACACCTTTACGAAAGGAACTTTTTAAAGGTGATAAGGAAACAGCCCTAAAGGAATACGGTCTAAATGGTAAAAAGCCTATTTTGCTTGTTATGGGCGGCAGTCAGGGAGCATTGGCTATAAATGAATGCTTACATGAAAGTTTAGATGAATTGCTTAAAGACTTTGATATATTGCACCTATGTGGTGAAGGTAAAGTAAACGAAAATTTGCTCGATAAAGAAGCATATATCCAAATACCTTACTTGCACAAAACATTACCAAATGTTTTACAAGCAGCCGATATAATAGTTTCAAGGGCCGGCAGCAACTCAATAAGCGAATTCCATGCTTTAAAAAAACCCATGCTTTTAATTCCCCTTCCCCTTAGTGCAAGCCGTGGCGATCAAATATTAAATGCAAAAAGCTTCGAGCAAAGAGGTATTGCTAAACTTTTGTTTCAAGAAGATATGAACAAAGAAAGCTTTATTGCAGCCATAAAAAATTTATATGAAGATAGGCAAACTTTAATTAGCAATATGGAAAACGATACAGCTAAGGATGGAACAATAGAAATAATAAAGCTTATAGACAAATATTGTAAAAAATAAACAATTTATAAATTATCCCTTTATAATATAAGGCCTGTAATATATTACAGGCCTTATATTATTTCTGTTTGTTGATTTTAATCTTTTTAAGTTGTTGTTTGTTTTTTAATTTTAGTCTTTTTAACTTTTTGTTATTATTAAAATTATATGGTTTTAACACAGGCAATATATAAGCGAAAGGTTTTTTAAACCAAGGTAGCGCTTTTGTTAAGTTTTTATAAACAGCTGATGTGTGATTAAGTTCTATATCCAAATCGCTGTTCTTAGAATAAGCGGCCTTATTTAAAGATGATGCAAAGCCTATTATTGATAAGGGTAATATTTGCATATCCTCTACCTTTAAAGCATACTCATAAATGGTTTCATCAGCTTTTATTTTAGGTGTTTTTCTGCCATATAATTTTATTAATGTGAATATTGCCGAAGCATATATGAACACCTTATCCTTTTGAGTTTTTGCCCGCTTTGCTCTGTTTTCCGGCTGCATATAGTATATATAAGCTACTATTAAAGCTATAAGCAACAATATTAATAATATTAGCCAAAGAGAATTATTGTCTTGATTACCTACGGGTGGCGTATGTTCTTCATCCATAGGAGGACTTTGTGGAGATGGCTCCGGACTTGGGCTCGGTGATGGGCTCGGCTCAGGAGGAGTATCATCATTTTCTTCCTCTTGATTATCAGGCTGTTCTTCCTCATTCGGTGGAGTTGGCGTTGGTGTGGGTTCAGGATTATTTTGATTGTTTCGATTATTTCCAGTATTGCCTAATCTTGGTGCTGTTGGATCAAAGGGTATCCATCCAAAATTTTCAAAATATACCTCACACCAGGCATGAGCATTTAAGCCTGTAACCCTTGCAATGCCATCACCATCAGGTTGAGCAATAAAGCCTTCAACATACCTTGCCGGTAAACCACTCATCCTTGCAAGCACAGTCATAGCTGATGCAAAATGCACACAGTAGCCTTCCTTGCTTGCCAACAAAAAATAAGTTACAAAATCGGTATTTTCCGGTATTTCATCAACATCAAGGGTATAGCCATAGCGTTGCCTTAGGTAGGTCATAATAGCATAGGCCTTATTATAAGGCGCCGCATCTTGACTAACTATTTTATCCCTTAAGGCATACATAGCATTCTCAATATGTTGGGGCAGCTGAGTATATTGCTCATAAATTTCATTATAATAAGGGTCCTTATTTCTTACTGATTTAACTAGGTTTTCTAAACCGGGCTCGCCACCTTCAACAATTGGTGCAGTAACAGTATATGTATCCCCCGGCACTAAATTTCGGGTAATAAATAGTTCCCCCGCCTCATTAAAGTAGGGGACCATATCCCCTTGTGCGCTTATTTTTCTAATATAAGCGGGTGCAAACAGTGTTGTAGGGCTATTTCTGTACATTTGTATTTCTAATTGTTTTGTTTTAAGCAAGCTGGAATTTTCTCTTATGTTTTTAGGGGGAAGATTTTCAACAAGTACCTTTTGCCTTAAACCAAGCCAACGTGGATTTATAAATAAGTAACGTTTTGAACCCTTCGTGGATAAAAAGTTATAGCCTGTATAAAAATCCTTCGTTACTCCTCGTAAAAGCACCTTTTTATCCGTTTTTACTGTCATTACAGCTTCTTTGCTAAGCTCAACTTTACCACCAAACTTATTGGGGCCATCAGGATAATAACCGTAATTTTCTAATGAAAACACTTCCCTTTCCTCAGTAAAGAAAAGATGATCCAACACTTGTTGCGTTACATTTTTAGCAAGATCATTAAGGGGTTTTAAAGTTTTTGATGTAAACATAGGTAAAAGTATAAAGCTTAATATGGTTATAACTATAACAATTATATTAGCCTTTAAATCAAGTTTTTTTGATTTATCAATGGCGGTAATAAGTACTGCAAGCCACGACGGTAAAGTATAAATAAGCTCCGCCTCATTTGAAACTTGATAAGATATAAACATTATTGTTATAACAAACATTGCCATTGCCATAAAATCCCCTTCCTGGTCGGATATGGCAAAGGATAATAGGGCAGAAAACAAAGCAATTATTATTGCAAAATAATTGCTGTAGATTATAAGAGCTGCCCTTGCACCGTTAAAATAAAGCACAAAAGCTTTAAACATTTGAATCCAATGAAATATCAGCTTTGCGCCGGTACCGCTTACAAGTAAATAAACCCCTATTGCTATTAATATGCCTATAGCTGTAAATTTAAACTTTTTACCGAGTTTAAATAAAAACATTATTGTTAGTGATAAAACACTTATTGCTATACCTGTGAAAAAGGCATTAGACATGCCAAAGGCTGCAAGCAGCGGCAAAACTATACCTATACTATATAATACAGCAATTATAAACTGATTAATCAGAGTTTTAGCTTTCAATCGGCACCTCCTCCGTTTGATCCGGTATAACATAACATACCTCAACCTTACGGGATTGTAGCCTGTTTATCATAGGTATAAGGGCAGGATTATCAGGACCGTATGTAACAAGATATAGCCTTACCGTTGGCCCTTTCAAGGCTATTTGCGATAAAATTTCCGCCAAGTTGGAGCTTAGCCTTGTTGTAATTGCAGCTATTGCTCCGGATTGCCTTATGGATTGCATATCCAACATAATAAGACGTTCAAACTTTTCGTTTTCATCAAAGCTGACTGTAGCAAGCTTTTCTAAAAGTACATGCTCTCCCATATTATTATTAAACATAAAGGGACTACTGCCCATAATTGGCAATTTAACGTTGTTATCAAGCCTAATTTGGCTTACGGCGATAGAAGCCGCCGTTTCAAGCACGGCATCTTTTAAACATGCAACACGTTCATTTGATGCACTTTGGCTTACAAAGGGCAGAGCCACATCCATTAGTATTGTTGTAGTAGGAAGTGTAGGCTCATCATATTGTTTAACAAGCAGTTCATTTTTGCGCAAGGAAAGTTTCCAGTGTATTTTACGCAAAGGGTCACCCATTTGATATTTGCGTACGCCGGACGGTGATGAGGGATCTTCTAAAGCACGGCGAATAGTTTCCGCTCCCGTATCTCCAACTCCAAACTTTAAACTGTCTATATCAAAGGGTTTTGGAGTAACATACAGAGGTTCTCCGCCTGTTTGTTTGTTTACTTTAAAGGCAAAAAAACCAAATATATCGCTTACAACACAATACTTTATACCGGGATAATATTTACCTACATGAGCTGCTGTATACTGATAACTTTTTGTTGCACCTTGATTAAGCTCCGCTAAAACTTCATTCCCTGCACTATCTTCCATATAGAGTTTTACCGGTGCAATAGGCAATATAGATTTTATATCAATGCTAATACTTATATTTATTGTTGAACCGCGAGGCATATTATTTTGCGGTATTTTTTGTTTTATATTTAAACTTTTACTTGCAAGTTTTGCGCTTATATATGCGTACAACAAAATAAAGGTGAATATTATTGCCGGCAACCAATAGCTGGGGTTACCAACGGACAATGCCATAAACACCAAAAACACATATACATATATTACTCTTATGGTTTCTTTTTTCATTTAAGGGGCTCCATTAGCCAAGCCTTACCGGAACTGTTACGTTTTCCATTACCTTAGCTAATATAGACTCTGTTGTTATTCCCTTTAACTTGGCATCCGGTGTGGGTTGCATTCTGTGGCAAAGCACAGGGTATACCATTCGTCTAATATCGTCGGGCAACACATAATCTCTCTCTTCTAAAAGGGCACAAGCTTGCCCCGCCTTTAATAGTGCAATGGCAGCACGGGTGGAACAACCTAATTGTAATGCACTTTGCACTCTGGTTGCCGCTGCAATTGTTGCAACATATTGTTTGATTTCCATAGAACAATATACTGTTCCCAATATATTTTGAAGGTTGATAATATCCTCTGCAGTACATATAGCTTGAATTGAATCTAATGGGTTGGATACACCTGTATAGCGGTTTAAAACATCCATCTCTTCCTCTATTGTTGGGTAACCTATATTAATTCTCATAAAAAATCTATCCAACTGGGCTTCCGGAAGAGGGTATGTGCCCACAAATTCACTGGGATTTTGTGTAGCAAGCACCATAAAGGGCCTTGGCAAGGGATGGGTTACGCCATCAACTGTAACCTGATATTCCTCCATTGCCTCCAAAAGGCTGGACTGTGTTTTGGGAGACGTTCTGTTTATTTCATCAGCCAAAACAAACTGACTCATAACAGCACCTTCGTGATAGTTCATTTCCCCTGTTTTAAAATTAACTGCCGTAAAACCTGTAATATCGCTTGGCACTACATCAGGTGTAAACTGTATTCGCTTAAATGAGCAATTTAATGAGCGAGCCAAAGCACTTGCCAAAGTTGTTTTACCTGTACCGGGCACATCCTCTATAAGCACATGGCCTTTACAAATAAGGGCAATAAGGGCAAGCTCTATGGCCTCCTCCTTACCTACTATTACCTTAGCTACATTTTGTTTTAATAACTCTATTGTTCTACGTGGATTTATCATATATATCCCCTTTTACTTATTAAAATACTTAAATATTGTATCAAATGCTACGGCATATTACAAGGTATATGTTTAATTACTATGTAAATTTTGTTAAATTTTGTAATGTTTTTGCAACACTATTTTTTATAAATAGATATACATGTATTGAATTAGTGTTTTTTATATTATAAAGTACATATACATCTTGACATAAATCCGTATAAAAAGTATATTAATAATTATAGGTAGTATTGGAGGTGAAAGTATTTATGATAGACTTGGATTCTCTTATGTTTACAAGAACTGACGAATGGGTAAAGTATGTAGATAAAAACATCGCATTAGTAGGCATAACCGAAAATGCTATAAAACTGCTTGGCAAAATAAAATATATCAGCTTGCCTAAAGTAGGAGATTTTTTAAAAGTTGGAGATGTTTTAGCAAGAACAGAGTCATCAATTAGCGATGGTAAGGTATATTCCCCCTTTGATGGTATTGTAGTTGAAGTAAACGACAGTTTGGCAAAACACCCTGAACAAATTATTGAAAATCCTTTTGGTGTTTGGATAGCCAAAATAGAATTTAACGGCAATAGGGATATTCTTTTAAGCTATGAAGAATACTGCGAGGAAATTAACAGTTAAGGAGCTTCAACTTTATGAGCGGTGGCATATATATAATATCCAAAACAAATAACCCATATTATAATCAAGCCACAATAGAGCATTTGTATAATGCTATACCAAAAGACTATGTAGCAATGTTTATTTATAAAAATTATGGCTCAATATCTATCGGGCGTAATTTATATTGTAACAAAAAAACTGTACATAAAAGCTTGAATATTTATAGGCGTTTTGGCGGTGGACCAAGCTTACAGCATAGTTTAGGTACAATAAATATAGATTTTGTTTCCTCCAGGTCGGCATCAAGTATAAGGACCCAGTCAGCCGTTATATCTTTAGCTTTAAAGTTGAACGGAATAAATTGTATTAGAGATAAAAACCAAAATATAACAGATAATAAAGGTATAAGGCTTGTTATAAACAGCTTTGATAAAAGTGGCATAGTTCCCCACCATAACCTTATTATTAATATTGATGACGAAGAAAAACCTAATGGATTAAAACCTATAGGCAACGACAGTATAAACGAAAACACAATTATTAATGCAATAATACACTCCTTTAACTCTCTTTATAAAAACACAAACTATTTTAATATACGAATGACCGATGATGCTAAAATAAAAAAACTGGCAGAATACTATGCCAGTGATGAATGGTTATTTAATAATGATATTGTTAGCCCTATAAGTGAAAACTTTGCTTGGGGCAATATTATATTCGGCCTTGAAGTAAGGGAAGGAATTATTAACAATGCCTATCTTTACAGCGATAGCCCCTACGGTGAGCTTTTAAGTGATGTACCTGAGGTTTTAAAGGGAAGCCCTTACCTGCTTAGCACAATGAAGGATAGAATTATGGAAATACCTTATACAAACAAACACATGCATGTAGTAAGGGATTTGTTTAGACTATTTGAAATATATATGAGCCCCAATAAAAAACTTTAATTTATCATTTAAGCAAGTTGCCTAAGGCATCCTGTATTATTCTTCCTAAGCCCTCTTCACCTAAAAGGTTTGTAAGAGGGCTTTCATTATTTTTACCTGAAAGTAAATCTCTAACAGCTTTTTTAATATTAGTATCTGCCTTTCTATAATCCAAAATCAATTTCTTTTCAGTTGCACTTAAGCTACTTACAGATGTGCTTTACTTTCAACTTTTTTAGTGCTCGTTTTTTTACTTGTTGATTTTTGATTTTTGCTTTTTGCCTTTTTTGCCTCTAAAAGTTCGATAGCCTGCAAGTCTAAAGCCTTTGCCAAGGCCCTTATTTGAGAATCTGTAGGCATATCGGTACCCCTTTCAGCAGCACCGATAATATCCTTACCGACCTTGGATTTCTTTTGTAAATCCTCCTGTGTATAGCCTTTTGCTAACCTTGCTTTTTTTATCAATGAACCTAAACTCATAATATTTCCCTTAAAAACGTTTATTCATAATACTTATAATAAAAGAGCTGTTTTGAAATATCGGTGCTAATTGGCTTGAGTTTATAAAATTAGTAAAAAACTCTAAAGGTATAATTGTTTGCAATAAAGGTATTAATGTGAAAAACAAAAATACAAATATTATTCCCCTTAAAAAGCCCATCAAGCCTCCTGCAAGGCCATCAAGTTGCTTTAAAAGCGGAAACCTGAATATTCCCTTTATAAAGTTTAAAACAAGGCTGAAAATAATAAATATAGCAAAATAACAAATTAAAAAAGAAATTATATTTATTGATACGCTAATTATTGTTTGAGAAACATAATCACTTAAGTTTAAAGCATTTGTCGTGGAAAACACCTTGTACTCAATATTTTGAGCAAGTAATGTATCAATGGGTTTCGCCAATTGAAGCTTATCCATTAGTTTAGAAACCATATCTCTGTTTACTAAATTAATGCTTGTACTGGCTAAACCCAAATCACCAATAAGGGAGTCTGCATCGGTAAAATATAAAAGGGAATGTATTATTTCCGGGTTTGTTGCAATATAGTTTACTAAGCTCGGATAAATTAAAAATGATATGGCAACGGAAACTATGGAGCCGCCAAGGCTTATTAAGCTTTGTATAAAACCCCTATATATACCATAGATGGTACTCATCGCTATAATACCTATAATAATTAAATCTAAAACGTTCATAAAACCCTCCGCTATGGCAAAGTTACCATAAACAATTCTATACCATCACTTACTAATATTTTTCCGTTATTCAGCTTTGCAACAATTTCTCGAGCACCATTTTCTAAATCCAAAGGATAGGAGTTAAAATATCTTCTGTTAGATGCAGCCTTATATATTGTGCTGTTTGCAACAGCATAAACATAGTTGTTATGTACTATTGCGCCTATGCAGCTCATAGGAAGTGTATAACGAATATCCTTATCTGCCATTACCAGCCTTAGCTCGTTTATAGTCTTCGGGTTTGTAAGTTGATCTGAGGGAGCAAAAAGCATTGCACCATCGCCTTTATTGGGTATTTGACTATCAAGTAATTGCCAGCCGTATATAAGTACAGATTCGGCTGTTTCCCTTGAAATTCTATAATCATATGTACTCATACGCCTTGTATTTATTGTACGTAGACGAGCATTTTCAAACAATACCTCATAAGTAATATATTCACCTAAAGATACTTCGCCCGTATTCATTTTACCTACCTCAAAGGTGTTTAAAATGGTATTTGGTGCTGTTGAGTCCGTATCAAGCTTTAGGGTCCATAGAAATTCGCCATCATTACCAAAAAATCCGAAATCAAGCACAACATCATTCATAAAGGCATCAGCTTCTTCATCTATTTGTATGCCCTTATGATCCCTGATACTAAGGCGACTTGCCTTATCTTCACCTAAAACCACGCCCATGAACTGTTTACCGATGTGGGCAAAAATAATATTTGTACCCAAGTTATCAGTAAAGCTGGCATTGCCGTTTTTATCCAATATGTAAAGGTTGCTTCCTGCCCAAAGCACTACCTTTTCATCGCTACAGTCAAAACCGGCCTCCATGCCAACATCGTAACTCCAACGAGTAGCTCCCATATCGGACAAACAATACACGGTATTTCCGTTATAGTAAAGAATTTTATCTCCAAAGGCTTTATATGCACCATTTATAGGGCTTGGAATTTTTACTATTTGTAGGTTTGAGCTTTCCTTAAAAAAGAAAGTTGAGGCCACAAACGCAATTATCGCAATAGCAACAATCACCAATATAATTATCCTTATTGGCGTTAGACTGCTGCTTTTTAAATATGAAACTTTATCAACTTTTCTACCAAATTTCAGTTTATGGCACTCCCTTATTATTTGTTAGTTTTTTGTAAAACTTTTATTGTAATAAAAAATACAAAAAGTACTGCAAAAACTCCTAAAATTCCAATACCGGATACCATAAGGGCATCATTAAATAAATTGGATGATTTTGTAGTAGCTTGTTCAACAACGGGTGCCTCTTCTGCCAATACACATAAAAACTTAAACATAATATACCTTTCTGCAGTTTAGCCTGCAATTAACATCGAAACAAGGGTTATTATCATGCCACCGGCTACTATTGAACCCAACTGGCCGGATACGTTTGCACTTATTGATTGCATAAGTATAAAGTTTGTAGGGTCTTCCTTTGTAGCCATTTTTTGTATAACGCGGGCACTCATGGGAAATGCGGATATACCTGCCGCTCCAACCATCGGGTTGATTTTTTCCTTACGGAATAAATTAACAAATTTAGCAAATAAAACACCGCCGGCTGTGTCAAAAATAAACGCCGCCAAACCTAAAGCCATAATAAGCAATGTATCTAAACGCAAAAATTTGCTGGCCTCCATTGTAGCACCAATAGAAATACCAAGTAATATTGTAACTAAATTTGCAAGCTCGTTTTGTGCCGTTTTACTTAAACGCTCTAAAACACCGCATTCACGAATTAAATTACCAAACATAAGGGAGCCTACAAGGGGTGAGCTCATGGGCACAATTATTCCGGAAACAACTGTAACGGCTATCGGAAAAATTATTAATGCCAATTTAGATGCACGTACATCCTGATAATTCATACGAATTTTGCGCTCTTCCTTAGTTGTTAAGGCTTTTATTACAGGTGGTTGAATAACCGGCACTAAGGACATGTAGCTGTATGCTGCAACGGATATTGGCGCCATATAGTCCACAAGATTAAAATGATTTGCAACATATAATGTTGTAGGACCATCGGCAGCACCTATTATACCGATTGCTGCTGCAAGGCGCATAATTAAACTATTATCACCTGCGGTTTCCGGTAAAACAACAGGAATTAATAATATGGATACTAAGAATGTAGCAAATATGCCAAATTGAGCCGCTGCACCAAAAAATATCATACTTGGATCTTTAAGCAATGGTGAAAAATCTATCATAGCGCCAACGGCTATAAATATTAATATTGGGAAAAGTTCTGTAGCTATACCGGCATTGAATAAAATTCTTAAAAATCCGGGTTCGGCAGCTGTGCCAAGAGCAGCAGGCGCCATTGTTTCCAATACGGGGGGCAAGTTTGCCAATATAGCCCCAAAGCCTATGGGTAAAAGAAGTGAAGGTTCATAATCCTTAGCTATAGCAAGGTATATCAATATAAATGATATAATGAACATAATTAGTGTTTTTAAACCATCAAGTGTAAACATATGTATTACACCAGAAAATAAGTCTGAGATGATTTCCACAATACATCCTCCTGAATGTTTTTTAGCTAAGCTATTTTACCACAGCAAATAATATAGTGTCAATTGAGTTTGCTTATAAAGCCAAGTTCTGAAATAACATCAAATATTGTTACCGCATTGGTTCCAAGTTTGATTTCAGCTAATTCCGCAGCCTTCCCGAGCATATATGAACCGAGAGCAAGGCTTATGAAACTTCCTGTTTTTTTATTTGCAAGCAATGCGGCAATTATTCCTGCAAGGGCATCTCCCGAGCCCGCTTTTGCTAAAGCCGGGCTTCCACTTGTGTTAATGGCAATACGTCTTTGTGCTTTTATGTAACTGCAAGCTCCCTTTAGCACTATAGAGCCACCATATTTATCAGAAATTTCATTGGCTGCATTGGCGTAATCTTTAATAATGAAGTCAATATCACAGCCTAATAATCTTGCCGCCTCCTTTGGATGGGGAGTGAGTACGAAGTTTTTATTAAGTTTAAAACCCAAGCCCTGTTCTGCAATAATATTTAATGCATCAGCATCAACAACGCAAGGCAAGTTTATATTGTTTATATGCCCAATAACATCAATAACCAATTTGTTTTGATAATTCCCTCTACCTAGGCCGGAACCTATAACAACGGAGTCATAATTATTTAATACATCTATTATCTTTGATAATGCCTCATCATAATCATCGCTTAATATATGGGCTGTTGCACTTGGACAATTTTTTAATGTGATTTGTACCACCTTATCCACTGAGGCTATAGATACAAGGCCGGCGCCAGCTCTTTGGGCCGCTGATGTGGCTATGGATGCTGCGCCCGCCATTTCCGGCGAGCCTGCAATAATTAAAACTTTACCGTTATCACCTTTATGGGCGCTTTTATTTTGCTTGGGGAAATACATTGCCGCTGTTTCATCGTTGAGTACAAGGGCGCCTGATGTATAGTCAAAACTATCCGGCAAACCTATATTGGCAACATATATATCTCCCACATAGTCTATTGCTTTTGATAACAGCAACCCTGTTTTTATTTTATGAAACGTTATGGTTTCCTTTGCCTTAACCGCTGCATCACATACATACCCTGTATTGCTGTCAAGACCGCTTGGCACATCCACAGCCAATACAGGCAAGGCGCTTTCATTTATTTGTTGTATTAAATTAAAGGCATCTCCCTCGAGACTACCCCTAAAGCCTGTACCAAATAGAGCATCAACTACAAGGCTAGTATTTTTATCAAAGTCAAAAAAGCCTTCATATTCCCTAATTTCAACTTCCGGATAAAGAGTTTTAAGCAATGTGCAATTATATTGGGCATCTTCAGTTTTTGGTTCAGCAATATAATACACCTTGCACTTAAAAGAATTTTGACTTAACAAACGAGCTAAGGCATAACCATCGCCGCCATTATTTCCGCTACCGCATACTATAATACATTCCTTATCCTCCTTTAGATGTTCTTTAACACGATTAAAAAGAGCCAGGGCAGCATGTTCCATTAAAAGCAGGCCTTTTAAGCCGGTATTACTAATAACATCTTGCTCCAGCTTTTTCATATCATCCGGGTTTATTGTTTTAGTATAGGGAGTATAATTGATAATTTTCATAACATTCCTCCATACATAAAACGGTGCAAAAGCACCGTTTAAAAATGTTTAATTGTAATAATCGTCGTTAGTATCCATCTCATCATCTGTATTTTCTTCAGGTATTTCTACTTCTTCCTCTTGCTTTTTTACATGGGGTTTTGCTGCAGCTTTTTCTGTGGCTTTTTTTACTTCAGCCTCTTCCTTTTCTGCAAGGGCAACAGCAACAACTTCACTACCGTTTTCAAGTTTCATTATTGTTACGCCCATGGTGCTTCTGCCGCAAACTCTTATGTTGTCAACATTTGTGCGGATAAGTATACCGCTATCGGATAATAATATAATATCTTCACCTTCAGCAACCATCATTTGTGCAGCTAATTCACCGGTTTTTTCAGTAAGTAATATTCCCCTTACACCCTTACCACCACGGCTTTGTGAGCGATATTCATCAACATTTGTACGTTTACCAAAGCCCTTTGTGGTAATGTTTAGCACTTGTTTTTCTTCATCCACAATTGTTGATGATATTATATAGTCATTTTCTTCAAGCCTTATAGCCCTCATACCCATGCTTGTCCTGCCTGAAGGACGAACTTGAGATTCATTAAAGCGTATGGCTTTACCCATTCTTGTGCCTATAAGTACATCGCTTTTACCATCGGTAATTTCAACAGACACAAGCTCATCATCTTCTCTAAGGGTTATTGATATTAAACCGGATCTTCTTAGGTTTGAAAACTCTGATACCAATGTGCGTTTAATACTGCCTTGTTTTGTAACAAGCATTAAATACTTATCGCGTTTTTCTTCATTTACGGATATCATGGCGGTAACCTTCTCATCACCATCTAAGGGCAACAGGTTAATTATTGCCATACCTTTTGCTGTTCTGCCGCTTTCCGGTATTCTATAACAGCTTAGGGTATATACTCTACCCTTATTTGAGAAGAACAATACATCATCATGGGTGGATAATACCATTATTTGCTCAGCATAGTCTTCTTCCCTTTGGGTTAAAGCTGTAATGCCTTTGCCACCCCTGTTCTGTGTGCGATATGTAGATAAGGGCAAGCGTTTAACATAGCCGAAATGGGTTAATGTTAACACTACATCCTCTTCCTGTATAAGATCCCCTATATCAATATCGCTGTCATCATAGCTGAAGCCAGTACGCCTTTCATCATTAAAAGCCTCTTTAATAAGTAAAATTTCTTCCTTAATAATAGAAATCAATTTTTCCTCACTGGCTAATATAGATAATAAGTAAGCTATTTTTTGTTGTAGCTCATTAAATTCCGCTTGTAACTTTTCACGTTCCAAGCCTGTAAGCCTTGCAAGACGCATATCCAATATGGCTTGAGCCTGCTTTTGACTAAAGGAGTACCTTTCCATAAGGGCATCCCTTGCCGTATTAACATCCGGGCTTGCTTTAATTAGCTCAACAATCTCATCAATAAAATCCAGAGCCTTAATTAAGCCTTCTAAAATATGGCTCCTGGCCTCGGCCTTATCAAGATCAAACTTTGTGCGCCTTGTAACAACATCCTTTTGATGCTCAACATAATGGAATATCATATCCCTTAGGTTTAAAAGCTTCGGTTCGCCATCTACAAGGGCAAGCATAATAGCACCGAATGTATCTTGCATTTGTGTGCGTTTATACAGATAGTTCAAAACAACTTGAGGGCTTACATCACGCTTAAGTTCAATAACTATACGCATACCGTTACGGTCGCTTTCGTCACGTATGGCGGATATGCCCTCTAAGCGTTTATCTTTAATGTGATCTGCTATATTTTGTATGAGCTTAGCCTTATTTACCATGTAAGGTATCTCTTTTACCACAATACGGTTTCTGTTTTGTGACATGGGCTCAATTTCTGTTTTTGCCCTAACAATTATCCTGCCCCTACCTGTGTGATAGGCATCCCTTACCCCACTGTTGCCCAATATTAAACCACCGGTAGGAAAGTCCGGACCTTTTATAAACTCCATAAGATCGTCAACACCGGCCTCAGGGTTTTCCATAAGATGTATTGTAGCATCTATAATTTCCCCTAAGTTATGGGGTGGAATATTTGTTGCCATACCAACCGCAATACCGCTTGAACCGTTTGCAAGCAAGTTGGGATAACGGCTGGGCAAAACTGTAGGTTGAAGCAAAGTTTCATCAAAGTTGGGCATGAAATCAACGGTATCTTTATCAATTTCGCCTATTAGATGAGAGCAAAGCTTACTCATCCTTGCCTCTGTATAACGCATAGCTGCTGCGCCATCACCGTCTACAGAGCCGAAGTTACCTTGGCCTTCTACAAGCAAATACCTTGTTGAAAAGGGTTGTGCCAACCTTACCATGGCATCATAAACCGCAGTATCACCGTGGGGATGATACTTACCTAAAACGTCACCGACTATACGGGCACTTTTACGGAAGGGTTTATCATAGGTCATGCCAAGTTCGTGCATATCGTATATGATACGCCTATGTACAGGTTTTAAGCCGTCACGAACATCCGGCAAAGCGCGGTTTATAATAACCGCCATTGCATAGCTTATAAAGGATTTTTGTATTTCCGTTTCCAAGCTAATGGGTATTACAGTATCGTTAATATGGTTTGGTGTGTTATTGTCTGTGTTGGACATTATACATCTCCTATAATATATCTAAATCTTTAACCAGTTTTGCATTTTCCCTGATGAATTCCCTTCTCGGTTCAACCTTATCGCCCATCAAAAGGGTAAACATTTCATCGGCAAGTATTGCATCTTCAACGCTTACACGCAGCATGGTGCGTTTTTCGGGATCCATTGTGGTATCCCATAGTTGGTGACTGCTCATTTCGCCTAAACCCTTATAGCGTTGAATCTCCGGTTTAGGGTTTCTGCCAATTTCTTCAAGAAGGTTTTCAAGCTCCTGATCGTTATAAACATAGTACTCTTTTTTATTTTTTGTAACCTTATACAAGGGTGGCATTGCAATATATACATAACCCTTTTCCACGAGGGGTCGCATGTAACGATAGAAGAACGTTAAAAGCAACGTTCTTATATGGCTGCCGTCAACATCCGCGTCCGTCATACAAACTATGCGGTGATAACGTAGTTTGGATTCGTCAAAATCCTTACCTATACCACAGCCAAAGGCAGTTATCATGGACCTTATAGTATCATTATTAAGAGCTTTGCTTTCGTGGGTTTTTTCAACATTGAGTATTTTACCGCGCAAGGGAAGTATGGCTTGGAACATCCTATCCCTGCCCTCCTTGGCGCTACCACCTGCACTATCGCCCTCTACAATGAACAGCTCGCATTTTGCAGGATCTTTTTCTGTACAGTCGGCAAGTTTTCCCGGCAAAGCAGCACCGTCAAGTACGGTTTTACGGCGTGTAAGTTCCCTTGCCTTACGAGCAGCTTCCCTTGCCCTTTGAGCACTTATTGCTCTATCTATAATATCCTTTGCGGTAGATGGATTTTCCTCCAAGTAGGCAAATAGCTCTTGACCTACTAAAGACTCTACTATACCTCGTACATTGCTGTTGCCAAGCTTTGATTTTGTTTGCCCCTCAAACTGAGGCTCCATAAGCTTAACGGATATAATTGCAACCAAGCTTTCACGAACATCATCACCCTTAAGGTTTTCTTCATTTTCCTTAATTCTGCCAAAACGTCTGCCATAGTCGTTAATGGTTCTTGTCAATGCTGCATTGAAGCCTACAAGATGTGTACCGCCTTCGGGAGTATGGATATTGTTGGCAAAGCTTAATATGTTTTCCTGATATGTATCGTTATATTGCATGGCAATTTCTATAGATACATCATCTTTAATACCTTCTATATATATTGGTTCCGGAAAAAGTACATTTTTGTTTTTATTTATATACTTTACAAACTCAACAATGCCGCCTTCATAGTGGAATATGTTTTGCTTGGGTTCTTCACCCCTGAAGTCCTCAAGGGAAATATGTATACCCTTGTTTAGGAAAGCCATTTCCCTTAGCCTTGTTTTAAGTACGGAATATTGAAAATCACCGGTTTCGAATATGCCATCCGGATTGCTTTCACTTTTTACATCGGGCCAAAATTGTATGGTAGTACCGGTTTCTTCGGTTTCACCGATTACTTTAAGGTCATAATCTATTATGCCCCTTGAATATTCCTGTTGGTGTATTTTGCCATCTTGCTTAACAATAACTTTAAAATGGCTGCTTAAAGCATTAACAACAGAGGCTCCTACGCCATGCAGACCACCTGATACCTTATAGCCCTCGCCGCCAAATTTACCGCCGGCATGCAGCATTGTTAGGCATACCTCAACGGCGGGCCTACCTACACCCGGATGTATGCCAACAGGAAAGCCTCTGCCATCATCGCTTATCTCCACAGAACCGTCCTTATGTATTGTTACGGAAATATGTTTACAATAACCTGCAAGAGCCTCGTCTATGGCATTATCCACTATTTCATATACCAAGTGATGAAGACCCCTACTATCTGTAGAGCCTATATACATGCCCGGACGCTTTCTAACAGGATCCAAGCCTTCTAATACTTGTATCTGAGACTCATCATATTGTTTTGTATTGTTTTGTATGTTCTCTTGACTCAAAATTTTCACCTCATGCTAAATTGACAAAATAAAAGCGTATTTATACGCTAAAAAACCAATAGTTTTATCTTTTATATTATAACATATTTTTATAAAAAATAAAAGCCTTTAAGTTAAAATTAATCAACAAATAAGCCCTTTTATCCTTGATTTTTTAATCTCAATTCAGCATTTATTTTTCGATAAACAGGTGTATAATTGTCCATATATTCCATTGTTTTTATGCAAAAAAAATTTTGATTTTTATCCTCGTTTAAACTATGGATAATTAGACTGTTTTGACGCCAAATTATACTATTTTATGTTGTTTTATAGTGATTTATCAATAAAGCATATAATACTAAAATATTTTTTACAATAATTTATTTTCTATATATAGTATATGTTGTTTTCTTTATGTAAAATTTTTGTAATTATTAAATTTTTAAAAAAACAATAAAAATATTTTTTTAAAAAATTCCCATTTTATAGCTTGTAGTTTAATATTTTGATTTTTTGCTGAAAATTTGTGCAAAGTTTTAACCATTTTTTATATTGACTTAAACAATAAATAGTGGTATACAATAATAACCTTATACAATATATTGTAAATGGAGAAGATTTATGAAAGTTTTTGGTTTGCAAAAATTAACCCTTTTAGACTACCCCGGCAATGTTGCCGCCACTGTTTTTACAGCCGGCTGTAACATGCGTTGCCCTTTTTGTCATAATGCCGGCTTAGTGGAAAACATAAACCCTAATGAAGAAATTGGTGAAAATGCTGTATTTGACCTGTTAAAAAAGCGTAAAGGCATACTGGACGGAATATGTATAACAGGCGGAGAACCCCTATTGCACGATGATTTAGCAAGTTTTATAAAGCAAGTAAAGGCCTTGGGCTATAAAGTTAAGCTTGATACAAACGGAAGTTTTCCAAACAAATTAGAGTTACTTTTAAATGAAGGTCTCTTAGATTATGTAGCTGTAGATATTAAAAATAGAAAAGAAAAATATTCCCTGACTACCGGCCTTAAAAATTTTGATACAAAACTTATAGATGAAACTATAAATATTTTAAAAAACGGCAATGTCGATTATGAGTTTAGAACGACTGTGCTTAAAAACTTCCACACAGTTGAGGACATAAGGGCTATCGCCCAATGGATAGAAGGCGCTAAAGCCTATTACTTACAAAATTTTGTTGATACAGGCAAACTTTTATCCAAAGAAAATATGGAGCCATGGGATAAGGATACTTTAAATAATATGCTTGAAATTGCCAAAAACTATATAAGCAATTGCGAGCTAAGAGGAATTTAAAATATTTCTATAAAAAAACAATATATTGTAGTTTTTATTGTTGACAACCACTATATGTGCATATATAATTAATTTTACACGAATAAGCCCCATGGCTAACGTGGGGATAAAAAATATATAAGAGGTGTTAGTATGATTAATGTTGTAAAACGCGACGGTAAAGTGACTAATTTTAATATTTCCAAAATAAGCAATGCTATTAAAAAGGCATTTGATGCTAAAGATAAGATTTATACCGACGATATTATAGATTTACTCGCTTTGCGTGTAACTGCAGATTACCAAGACAAAATTAAAGATGAACAAATCGATGTAGAAGACATTCAGGATAGCGTTGAGCGCGTATTGCAACAAGCCGGCTATGAAGATGTAGCTAAGGCTTATATACTGTACCGTAAACAACGCGAAAAAATCCGTAACATGAAAAGCACCATATTGGACTATAAAGAGCTTGTTAACAGCTATGTAAACGTTACAGACTGGCGTGTTAAGGAAAACTCAACAGTTACATACTCTGTTGGTGGATTAATATTAAGCAACTCCGGTGCTATTACTGCAAACTACTGGCTAAGCGAAATATATGATGAAGAAGTTGCCAACGCCCATAGAGAAGCCGATTTCCATATTCATGACCTTTCAATGCTTACAGGTTACTGTGCCGGTTGGAGCTTAAGGCAGCTTATACAAGAGGGTCTTGGCGGTATACCCGGTAAAATTACATCATCCCCGGCTAAGCATTTGGCAACACTATGCAACCAAATGGTAAACTTTTTAGGCATAATGCAAAACGAATGGGCGGGTGCACAGGCTTTTTCATCCTTTGATACCTACCTTGCCCCCTTTGTTAGATATGACAATTTAAACTTTGACCAAGTTAAAAAATGTATTGAAAGTTTTGTTTATGGCGTAAATACGCCCAGTCGTTGGGGCACTCAAGCGCCTTTCAGCAATATTACATTAGACTGGACAGTGCCTGCAGACTTAGCAAACCAACCGGCAATAGTGGGCGGTAAAGAAATGGACTTTACCTATGGCGACTGTAAGAAAGAAATGGATATGGTAAACAAAGCCTTTATCGAAATCATGATAGAAGGCGATGCTCAAGGCAGAGGTTTCCAGTACCCGATACCCACATACTCCATTACAAAGGATTTTGACTGGAGTGAAACGGAAAACAACAAATTGTTGTTTGAAATGACATCTAAATACGGCACACCCTACTTCTCCAACTATATCAACAGCGATATGGAACCCAGTGATGTAAGAAGCATGTGCTGCAGACTGCGTCTCGACTTGCGTGAACTACGCAAAAAGAGCGGCGGCTTCTTTGGCAGTGGAGAAAGCACAGGCTCAATAGGTGTTGTTACAATAAACTTACCCAAAATTGCTTACTTATCTAAGGACGAAAACGACTTCTTCAGGAGATTAAACAAACTTATGGATGTAGCCGCCAGGTCTTTAGATACAAAAAGGCATATTGTAACAAAGTTGCTTGATGAAGGCTTATACCCCTACACAAAACGTTATTTGGGCACCTTCGACAACCACTTCTCCACAATAGGTTTGGTTGGTATGAATGAGGCTTGCTTAAACGCTAAATGGTTAGGTGCTCCCTTGTATGATGAAAAATCAAAGGCCTTCTCCATAAAAGTACTAAACCATATGCGTGAAAGGTTAAAGGACTATCAAGAGGAATATGGCTGTTTGTTTAACCTTGAAGCTACACCTGCAGAAAGTACAGCTTACCGCTTTGCTAAACACGACGTGGAGAAATTCCCGGATATTATAACCGCATCTGATATGGGCGAAACTCCCTATTACACAAACAGCTCTCACTTACCTGTTGATTATACCGAGGACGTATTTGAGGCTTTAGCCATACAGGATGAACTTCAAACTTTATATACATCAGGTACTGTGTTCCATACATTCTTAGGGGAAAAATTACCGGACTGGAAAGCATCGGCAACCCTTGTACGTAAAATAGCTGAAAATCATCATCTCCCCTATTATACAATATCTCCAACATACAGCGTATGCTGTGATCATGGTTATATTAAGGGTGAACACTTTAATTGCCCCGACTGTGGTAAGGGTGCGGAAGTTTACAGCCGTATAACAGGATACTATCGTCCTGTTCAAAACTGGAACGACGGAAAGAGCAAAGAATTTGAAGATAGAAAAGAATATACTGAAGAAAAATCATTGTCCCATGAATTTTTAGCAAAAGAAGCCGCCTTTGATCAAGAAAGTGCAAAAGCATGCGCTGAAAACAAATGTCAAGAAGCAATAGTTGAAGATAATGCTTTAGAAAATGAACTGTTATTATTTACAACACAAACTTGCCCTAACTGCAAAGTTATAAAAAGTGTACTTGATAGAAGCGGAATGAATTATACAATAGTTGATGCAAATGAAAAAGCCGATTTATCTAACCATTACCAAATTATGAAAGTACCTACACTTATAATTAAAAACGGCAACAAGTACAGAAAAGTGGACAACATGGCCGAAATTAAGGCATACTCTATGAAAAGAGCTTAAGTTATGATATACGATATTGCTATTGTAGGGGCAGGCTGTGCAGGAATGACAGCCGCCCTTTACGCAAGGCGTAACAATAAAAGCATAGTTTTGTTTGAAGCAAGCACATTTGGTGGGCAAATATCAGAAGCTCCCCTTGTAGAAAACTATCCCGGAATACAAAAAATAAGCGGAGCAGAATTTTCCGACCAACTTTTAACACAGGTAACAGACTTTGGTGCAGTAGTTGAGCCGGATACAGTTATTAATATTGTTTATGAAAATAATATAGTAAATATAACAACAGATTTTTCAAAATATAATGCAAAGGCAATTATTATTGCAACAGGTTGTAAATCAAGAAAATTAAATTTACCAAACGAAGAGGCCTATGTAGGCAAAGGCATAGGGTACTGTGCAATATGCGACGGTACATTTTATTCAAATAAAGATGTTGCGGTTGTTGGCGGAGGTGATAGCGCTTTTACGGAAGCAATTTACTTAAGTGGAATATGTAGCAGCGTTACACTGATACACAGGCGCGATGAATATAGGGCTGAAGAATCCCTTGTTAAAAAAGCCAAAGCAATTAAAAATATTCAGTATTTAACAAGCAGTGTTGTAGACAGCATAGTTGATGATAACAAAGGAAATGTTAAGGTATTAAAAATAAAAAACTTATCAAACAATACATGTACTGAATTACCTACTGAATGTCTTTTTATATCCATAGGCCGTATACCTCAAACCCAATTAGTAAAAGATATTTTACCTTTAGATGCTGAAGGTTTTATAGCCGTTAACGAAAGCTGCAAAACTGAATTACCATGGCTGTATGTGGCCGGTGATTGCAGAAAAAAAGCTGTTAGGCAGCTAACCACAGCCATGGCAGACGGCAGTGTAGCCGCATTAGCCGCCTGTGAATATGTGGATAGCTTAAATTGAACCAAAAACAGAATGTTGAACATTCTGTTTTTTATATATGGCAATGTATTTTATGCTTTATACTATTGCAAATATTATAAATAATGGTTAAAATAATAAAGAATTACATAATTTTATTAAAATATTTATATATTATTGGAGGTTTTTTTATGTACGACCATGTTATAGAAGATTGTAGCAGTAGAATGGAAAAAACTATAACCGCCTTGCATTACACCTTTAACAACATAAGAACAGGGCGCGCAAACCCTAAATTGCTTGATTCTATCAGAATTGATTATTATGGTGTTGATACCCCTTTAACACAAATTGCCGGTGTATCTGCTCCGGAGGCAAGGTTATTGTTAATTAGCCCTTGGGATGTTAAAGCGTTGCCACAAATTGAAAGGGCAATACTTCAAAGCGATTTGGGTTTAAATCCCAGCAATGACGGTAAAGTTATAAGGCTTGCAATACCCGAACTTAACGAGGAAAGGCGTAAAGACCTTTCAAAGCTTGCACGCAAAGAATCTGAAGACAGTAAAGTAGCCATACGCAATATTCGCAAAGACGGCATGGATCAATTTAAAAAAATGGAAAAAAACAAAGAAATTACTGAAGATGATTTAAGAATTGCCAGCGATAAACTTCAAAAAACCGTTGATGACTTTATCAAAAAAATAGACGAAGTTTTAGAAAAAAAGATTACAGAAATAATGCAGGTATGATGCAACATACAAAAATAAACTTAAATGAACCAAGCAATATAAATTTATTGCTTGGTTTACCATTAAATGAAGCTTTAAACTTGCTTGAAAATTATAATATCAGCACGATTGAAACGAGTGCAAACACTGTGCTTAACAAAAAAATAAGCAAAGATGATTATTGCATAGCAAGGGTTATTAATGTACAATTTAATAATAATAAAGTTTTATTAACTTACTCCTTTTTTAAGGATGATGTAAAATGAAAAAAACCATACAAAACAATTTGAGTTTGTTGCCAAAGCATGTAGCCATAATTATGGATGGCAATGGCCGTTGGGCAAAAAAAAATAAATTAAAAGTTGCCTTGGGTCATAGAACAGGCGTTATTTCCCTTAGGGAAATTATTAGGGAAAGCAACAATCTTGGTATTAAAAGTTTAAGTATATATGCCTTTTCTACAGAAAATTGGAAACGCAGCACCATAGAAGTTTCTGCCCTTATGGATTTATTAAGCGAGTTTTTTACAAAGGATATTGATGAGCTTAATGATGAAAACGTAAAAGTTTTAATTATAGGTGACGTGGAAGGAATGCCCGAACCCCAAAGGACTATACTTAAAAACTCTATGGCATTAACCCAAAACAATACCGGTATGATATTGAATGTTGCCCTTAACTATGGTGGTAGAAGCGAGTTGATCAGGGCTGCAAAGCTTATAGCGGAAAACTATAAAAATGGCGAAATAAGCCTTGATGATGTGGATGAAGACTATTTAGCAAATATGTTATATACTAAAGGTCAATTAGATGTGGATTTGCTTATTAGAACAAGCGGTGAAATGCGCCTAAGCAATTTTTTGTTATACCAATGCGCATATGCGGAATTTGTTTTTCCAAAGGTATTATGGCCCGACTTTACTGTTGAAGAGTATCATAAGGCTTTGTTGGAATATATGAGCCGCGACAGACGTTTTGGAGGAAGGAATACAGATGAGTGAAACAAGCAAGTTAAATAAAAAACAAAAAAGGTTCTTTACTGCTGTTGTTTTAATGTTGGCAGTAATATTATTGCTTGTAGTTAGAGGTTGGCTTTTTGGCATAGTGGCCTGGGTTTGTTTTGCTATAACAATATATGAAGAATTTAGAGCTTTAAAACAAGGCGGACATAATCCTGTTACATTTCCAACATGGATAGCATTTTTTTCCTTTTTGCCATTACAGTTGATATTCTCGGAACTTATGCTTATTGTACCAACCATCAGCATATTTTTAATCAGTATAGTAATTGCTATAGTAGCAAGAAAAGAGCCTTCCTTAATAGATGTGATGGTTTCTGCTTTACCCATGATAAGTATTGCTATTCCCGGTATGTGTTTTATTTCTTTACTTAATGTAACACCGGAGGCCTTACAAATTGCCTTGCTTATGATGGTATTTACAATATCAATAGGTACCGATACATTTGCTTATGAAATAGGTATCCATTTTGGTAAAACTCCCCTATGCCCCATAGTAAGTCCTAATAAAACTGTTGAAGGTTCTATAGGCGGTTTGCTGGGCGGTTTGTTATTTACTGTAATTGCCGGCGAAATTATAAAGCTGATTTCCGGCAGTACAATACTGCCAAGCATTTGGGCTTTAATAATTATTGGTCTTTTAGGCTCCGTAGTAGCACAAATTGGAGATTTGTTCGCATCACTGGTAAAAAGGCACTGTAATATTAAAGACTTTGGCACTTTGTTCCCCGGTCACGGTGGTATGCTTGACCGAACAGACAGCGTTTTGTTTGTGTCAGTATTTGTATATTGCATAAAAGTTGTGTTCTATTAACCGATATTTTATATCGGTTTTATTATTAAAAATTTGAGGTGTTAAAATGTTTGATACAATATTTAAAAGAACAAGTTATAGGGGTTTGTATAAGGATTTTCCCGTGCCCCGTGAAGATTTAACCCTTATATTAAAAGCGGGCTTAGCCGCTCCATCCGGTTGTAACAAACAAAGTACAAGCCTTATCGCTATTGATGATAAGGAAATTTTGAAAATTATAGGCGAGTTACTAAATAGAAAAAATATTGTAAGTGCACCGGCATTAATATTGGTATTAAGCCAAAAAATTATTGCAAATGGCGGTAGGTGCTATTATAAGCAGGATTTTTCCGCAGCAGTACAAAATATGCTTTTAGCTATATGTGAACTTGGCTATGAAAGCTGTTGGCTTGAAGGCTATGTTGCCGATAATGCTGAAAGTTGCGCAAAAATAACAAAGCTTTTAGGTGCTCCTGAAGATTATGAGCTAAGTGTTATATTGCCCGTTGGCATGGCCGACGAAGAGCTTACTTACGCAAATAAAAAGAGTTTTGAAGAACGTGCTTGGTTTAACGGCTTTCGTAACAGCTAATGAAAACTGCTGTAATAACCGGTGCTTGTCATGGCATTGGCAAAAGCATAAAGGAAATGTTTTTAAGCAAAAACATAAGAGTTTGTGATATTGATATAATTCCGGGAGGATATTTTGTCGGAGATGTCGGCGATAAACAAACCCTTGAAAGCTTTGCAAAAAAAGTAATTGATGATTTTGGAAGCATTGATTTTTTAATAAATAATGCGCCTCCTGCTTTTATCGGTATAAACGAGTGTGGCTATGAGGCTTTTGTCGATGCACTAAATGTAGGGGTAACATCCGCCTTTTACCTGACAAAGTTGTTTTTACCCCACTTTAATGAAGGAGCCAGTATAGTAAACATATCATCAAGTAGAGATAGTATGAGCATGCCCCAATCAGAGAGTTATTCTGCTGCGAAGGGTGGTATAAGAGCCCTTACCCATGCTTTAGCAATAAGCTTGTCCGGCAGAGTGCGTGTAAACTCCATATCCCCCGGTTGGATAGAAAATGATGGTGCGGTTTATACCGGAGCCGATGCAAAGCAAATACCCGTTGGTCGCGTTGGCAGGCCTGAGGATATAGCAAATGCAGTGATGTTTTTATGCAGTGATGAATCCGGTTTTATAACAGGTGAAAATTTGCTTATAGATGGCGGAATGAGTAGGCTGATGATATACCATGGCGATAACAATTGGAGCTTAAATGAGTAGTATTTTTGATACAAATACATACAAAAAAGCAAGGGGTTTTATTTATAGAAATGCTCGCCCAATATGTTTAGCCCAATGGAATTACCATTTTGAAGGCGAAAAAAAGGAAGAGGTTTTAAAAGCTCTCAGCTTTTATCAAAATATCGATGGCGGTTTTGGCTACGGCCTGGAGGCGGATAGTTTTAACCCCAACTCCAACCCTGTTCAAACATGGTATGCTCTAAATATAATACAAAGCTTGGGTGGCATTGATCCAAATTCCCCCATGATAAAGGCTGTGCTTTATTATTTAGCAAACAGCAAGGATTTTGATGGGGATTTCTGGCATGCCGTAACACCAAGCAACAATGATTATCCCCATGCCCCTTGGTGGCATTATAATGCAAATTATGAGCCCGGTTATAATCCTACAGCCGGCTTAGCAGGCTTTTATATTGCTTATGGTGATAAAAACGATAAATTTTATAATAAAGCTTTAAAAATTACAAAAGCAGCTATAAAATATTTTATGGTTTTAGATGTTGTGGAAATTCATTTATTAAACAACTATATTGAACTATATAACTATGTTAATAATATTATTAATTTACCCGATGACTTTTTTAACAAGTTTAAATACCATGTAAATAAAAACATAGAATATAATATAAGCTTATGGAATACTTATGTGACAAAACCCTCCATGTATATAAAAAACATGCAATTTTATCAAGGCAATGAGGAAATTGTTGCAAAGGAATGTGAATATATATTATCTACACAGCTTAAAAACGGAGCATGGGATATATCATGGCGTTGGAATAATTACCCCGAGGATTTTGCAATAAGCAAACTATATTGGCAATGTGAAACAGCTTTAAATAATATATTATTTTTAAAAAATTTTTATGAGGTTTAATATGTCTGATAGGGATAAATTAATTGATTGGGCAATAGAACTGCAACAAATAAGCCAAAGCGCTTTATATTTTTGTAAAAACGAATATGATATTGAACGTTTTGAACGCGTACGGCAAATATCGGCAGAAATTATGGCCTTAAAAAGCGGCTTGGACATTAATGTTGTAAAAGGCTTGTTCTGTAATGAAGTGGGTTACCAAACACCCAAAATTGATACAAGAGCAGCATTATTTAGGGATAATAAAATATTGCTTGTGCAAGAAAATACCGGTTTTTGGGCTTTGCCCGGTGGCTGGGCAGATATTGGCAACAGCTTAAAAGAGAATGCCCTGCGAGAACTTTGGGAAGAGGCCGGAATTAAGGGTGAGGCTAAAACCCTTGTAGCCTGCATAGATAAAAGTTATAGCACATTAAAGCGTCACCCCTTTGGAGTATATTCATTTTTAATACTTTGTGAATATATAGAGGGTGAATTTAAACCGAATATAGAAACAATTGCAAGCGATTATTTCAGTAGGGATAACTTGCCGGAATTAGCCCCCTTCAAAACTACTATTGAACAGATAGATTTAAGCTTTGAAGCGCATTTTTCACAAAATTGGAAAACAAGGTTTGATTAAATGGACTTAAAACAAATTATAGAAAAATTAGATAGATTATTCCATATAAAAGATTTTGAGGGGGCAGAAAAGCTCCTTTTGTTTGAAGCCGATAAATTTAAAAACATTGGTGATTTTAGGTCAGAACTTTCCATTAGAAGTGAGCTTGTAGGTTTATATAGAAAACTTGGTGAAAAAGAAAAGGCCTTCGTTGCAGTAAAGCTATGTGATGATATTATAAATAATTATAACTTGGGCATATATCCGCAAGCCGGCGATGTGTACATAAGCTGCGGTACAGCCTGTGTTGCATTTAATAAAAAAGATTTAGCTGAAGACTATTTTTTAAAAGCGGAAGCAATTTATAATAAAACATTGGATAATTTCCATATAAAAAAAGCAAGCCTATATAACAATTGGGGTACCGCCTATAATAATGAAAAAGCAAGAATATATATAACAAAGGCTTTAAATATTCTATTAAGGCTTAACAATTACCCTTTAGAGCTTGCAATGACCTATTTAAACCTTGCAGATACTTACCACCCCATTGATGACGAAAAAATTATTAACGATTTAATAGAAAAGGCCTTTATTTGTTTTGATAAGGCAAAATTGGATGAATATTATGCCTTTGTATGCAGTAAGTGCATACCGGTATTTGAACATTATGGCTATGTATTTATGGCTAATACTTTAAAAGAAAGGCTAAAAAACATTGACTAGTTTAAAGGGCTTAAGCTTAAGCAAAAAATTTTATAACGACTATTTTGATAGCCTTTTTGAAGGTTTAGATTCTTACAAAAGTTGTGTTGCAGTTGGTATGGTTGGCAAGGGTTCGGAATGTTTCGGCTTTGATGATGATATATCAAGGGATCATGATTTTAAGGCCGGTTTTTGCCTTTGGCTTACCGATGAAGATGACGATAAAATAGGTTTTAAGCTTATGCGAGCCTATTCCAAATTGCCTAAAGAATATATGGGCTATTCAATGGAAGCCCAAAGCATATTAGGCAACAGCAAATATGGTGTACATAGAATAAAATCTTTTTATAAAAGCCTTATAGGCTTAGAAGAGGCGCCTAAAACATGGCAGCAATGGTTTTATATTCCAAGTTATGCCTTGGCAGAGGCTACAAATGGCGAAGTTTTTAAAGATGAACTTGGCGAATTTAGCGCAATAAGAAATAAGCTTTTAAGTTATTATCCTAATGATGTTGCTTTAAAAAAATTGTCCGCCTATTTGTCTTTAGCGGCACAATCGGGCCAGTATAACTATATGCGCTGTATAAAGCATGGTGAATTAGCTGCATCTCAACTTGCTATAAATGAGTTTGTAAATAATATTTTAAACATAATATTTATACTTAATAAGGCTTATTTACCCTTTTATAAATGGAGGTTTAAGGCCCTGCGGACTTTACCTACATTAAGAAATTTGGAGCCTTTACTTTATAAGCTTTTAACAACAAGTAATGATACAAGTATGCCTTTGGAAAAATCAAAATCTATTGAAAATATTGCTTACCTTATAATAGAGCAGCTTAATAAAAATAATTTAAGCAATAGCAACAGCGATTATCTTGAAACCCACGCTATTGAGGTTACAAAACGAATTGAACATAGGGAAATTGCCAGCCTACACCTTATGGATTATGGGGCTTAGCTTATTTGAAAAACTAAAAAATCATTTTTAACTTAAAATAAACAGCATATTTTATCAACCTTAAATCAATAAGGTCTTTTTGTTGCATTTTATAATGAAATATGCTAATTTATAAACGTGAAAGGAGATGGCTTTATGCAGTTTGTAAAAATGCATGGTTTGGGCAATGACTACATATATGTTAACGGCTTTGAAGAGCATGTTGAAGACCCTGCTGAATTAAGTTGTTTAATTAGCGATAGACACTTCGGTGTTGGCTCCGACGGTTTAATAATTATTGCTCCCAGTGATGTTGCCGATTTTAAAATGCTTATGTGGAACAGTGATGGAAGCGAGGGCAAAATGTGCGGCAACGGTATACGCTGTGTTGGCAAATATGTTTATGAAACCGGTATGACGGATAAAACCTTCCTACATATTGAAACAGGTGCCGGTATAAAACGCCTATGGTTGCAAGCCTGTGGCAATAGAGTTAGCAGTGTACAGGTGGATATGGGGCAGCCAATATTTGACCCTGAAAAAATACCCGTTAAACTTAGTCCTGACGAAGTTAAAAACTATACTTTATCAACAGATGTTGGCGATTTTAAAATAAGCTGTGTAAGCATGGGCAACCCCCATTGTATAATTTTTGTTGATGACCCTGCTGATGTAGATGTTGATACTTTAGGCAAAGCCATACAAGAAAACCCTATTTTCCCCGACAGAACCAATGTGGAATTTGTAAGCGTTGTAAATAAAAACTTGTTAAAAATGAGAGTGTATGAGCGTGGTGCCGGTGAAACACTGGCCTGTGGTACAGGTGCTTGTGCATCATTAGTTGCAGCCGTACAAAACGGCCTTTGCGACACGCAAGTAGATATAAAGCTTTTAGGTGGCACATTGCACGTTGAATGGTGTTTACCCGACAACCTTGTATATATGACCGGCCCTGCCGAGTTTGTTTGTAGCGGTACATGGCCTTTCCCTGAAGAAAAGCTTATTGAACGCAACGATATTGAATGCCCAATTAGTGCGGATATTACATTAAGTTCAAACATATAATTATTTTAGGAGGATTTTATGTTAAAAATAAACACCCCGATGTCAAAATTACCAGGTAGTTACCTATTTGCCGATATTGCAAAAAGAGTAAATGAATTTTCTGCTAAAAACCCCGATAAAAAACTTATTCGTCTTGGTATAGGCGATGTTACTCAGCCCCTTGCCCCTGCCGTTGTTAATGCTATGACAAAAGCTGTGCAAGAAATGGGTAACAAAAATACATTCCATGGTTATCCACCGGCTTTCGGTTATGATTTTTTAATTAATGCAATTATCGCAAATGACTATAAATCAAGGGGCGTAGATATATCCCCCGACGAAGTTTTTGTATCCGATGGTGCAAAAAGCGATAGCGGTAATATACAGGAGCTTTTCAGCAGTGAAGAAAGAATAGCCGTTACAGACCCTGTTTATCCCGTTTATGTTGACAGCAATGCTATGGCAGGTAGAGCCGGAGTTTACTCCAACGGTATGTGGGGGCAACTATGTTACTTGCCCGTAACTGCAGAAAACGACTTTGTACCTGAGTTACCTGACAGGCATGTGGATGTTATCTACCTGTGTTACCCCAACAACCCAACAGGTACAACACTTACAAACGATCAATTAAAGCCCTTTGTTGACTATGCTATAAAGCATGGCTCTTTGATAATATATGATGCAGCTTATAAAGCCTTTATTAATACACCCAATGTGCCAAGAAGCATATATGAAATTGAAGGTGCAAAAAGTTGTGCCATAGAATGTTGTTCCTTTAGTAAAACTGCCGGTTTTACCGGTGTAAGGTGTGCATATACAATAGTACCCAAGGAAGTATTCGGTGTTGATGATAACATTAAAAAAGTATCTTTGAGAGATTTATGGGCAAGGCGCCAATCAACAAAATTTAACGGTGTAAGCTATATTGTTCAACGTGGTGCTGAAGCCGTGTTTAGCCCTGATGGCAAAAAACAATGCCAAACAACCATAAATTATTATATGAAGAATGCCACCTTAATTAGGGAAGAGCTTAAAAAGGCCGGTTATACAGTATTTGGCGGTGTTGATGCTCCTTATGTATGGCTAAAAACCCCTAACAACATAAGCGGTTGGGACTTTTTTGACCTATTACTTAAAAAAGCACAAGTTGTTGGTACCCCCGGTGAAGGTTTTGGGCCTTCAGGTGCCGGCTATTTCAGACTTACGGCATTCAATACCTATGAGGCTACACAGGAAGCCCTTGCTAAAATATTGGCAATATAATAAAAGTCGTACACAAAGATGTAGGTTTAGTGAAAAATTAGTAATTAAAAGATTAATAGTTTTATATTTTAAAGCAAGGGTCTTAACCCTTGCTTTTTTGTATTTACATGCTTTAAAAACTCAAAACTTTACTTAATACTAAAAACATGATACACTATTTTCTGTTACCTTTTATTCCCATTTTTTCTATTAATTGGCATAAATGGTGTTTAGATAACACTTAATAACAAATATTTGAAAGGATTATAAAGTTTTGAAATTGATTAAAAAATCATTTATAAGGGGAATTATTCCTTTTGCAATTATGAGTGGCATATCATTAATAATGAAACTGCAAAATTTTGATGCAGCACAAGTTAAGTCAACTTTTATTGCAGGGCTTATAGTATCAATTATAGCAGCCGCCAGTATTATATATGATATAGAAGCTTGG
>JAAZPT010000426.1 GCA_012797085.1 Christensenellaceae bacterium
ATTTTTTATTACTGCAAAGAAAAACATTTATACTGCCAAAAAGTGGCAGTATAAGTTATTTTGCCCAAATTCTCACAATTTAAGCAACACCCCGCACCCCGTAACTCGCAACACAAAAAAACCTGAAAGTTTTAACTTTCAGGTTTTTTTGTCAAGCCCGAAGGGCCTCCACCTACCATCTATTTAGCGGCAGACCGCTCATCTTCATTCTTACTTGTTCTTTTACCTGTGCGATTACATTGTCGTCATCAAGATTGCTGAGTACCTTGTCAATCATATCAACGATGCCGGCCATATCCTTTTCAACCAGACCGCGTGAGGTTACTGCAGGAGTACCTACCCTCATACCTGAGGTCTGGAATGCTGAACGACTGTCAAAAGGCACCATGTTCTTGTTGACGGTAATATCGGCCTTTCCGAGTACATCCTCAGCTACCCTACCGGTCAGGTCGGGGAACTTGGAGCGGAAGTCGATAAGCATGAGGTGATTGTCCGTACCTCCTGATACTACATGATAACCCTTCTCTACAAAGGCCTTGGCCATTGCAGAAGCGTTCTTCATTACTTGTTCCTGATATGTTTTGAACTCCGGCTGGAGGGCTTCATAGAAGGAAACGGCCTTAGCTGCGATACAATGCTCGAGGGGACCGCCCTGGATGCCGGGGAACACGCTTGAATTGATCAGCGAGGACATTTTCCTGATCACGCCTTTACGAGTTTTAATTCCCCACGGGTTGTCAAAGTCTTTGCCTATGAGAATGATGCCTCCACGTGGACCTCTAAGAGTCTTGTGAGTAGTAGAGGTAACAATATGGGCGTGCTTTACAGGGTTATTCATCAGACCTGCTGCAATCAGTCCGGCGGGATGGGCCATATCCACCATAAAGATAGCGCCTATCTTGTCGGCAATGGCGCGCATTCTCTCCCAGTCCCACTCTCTCGAGTAAGCGGAAGCGCCTCCAACGAGAAGTTTGGGGCGGTACTTCAGGGCTTTGCGCTCCATCTGGTCGTAATCCACCGTACCGGTCTCGCGGTTGAGCTGGTAGCCGATGGCATTATAGAGGATGCCGGACATATTGACGGGAGAACCGTGCGTAAGGTGGCCGCCATGATCCAGGTCCAGCCCCATAAAGGTGTCACCGGGCTTCAGACAAACCATGAATACGGCCATATTGGCCTGTGCGCCGGAGTGAGGCTGCACGTTGGCATATTCGGCATCGAAGAGCTGACACAGGCGATCGATTGCGAGTTGTTCGATCTGGTCCACTACCTCGCAACCACCATAGTATCTTGCTCCCGGATAGCCTTCGGCGTATTTGTTGGTGCAGACTGAGCCCAATGCTGCAAGCACTTGATTGCTCACAAAATTTTCGGATGCTATAAGCTCAAGACCTTGAGCCTGGCGCTCCTCTTCTTTTCGAAGTAATTCTGATATTTGAACGTCTTGTTTCATTGTTATATTATTTGTGTAATTATTTTCGTACTTTTGCGCTTGCGCCCGGGGCGGCAATAAACCACAAAGATAACTTTTTTACGGCTTTTTCCAATTATGTTCCGAAAACTTTTGAACAGTGAGCTCAACCGTATCACTCCTGAAGAATTCAAATTGAGGAAAAAGATGCCTGTGACTGTGGTACTGGACAATATACGTAGTCAGCACAATATCGGTTCCGCATTTCGTAGCTGCGATGCATTCCTCGTAGAAAAACTTTTCCTGTGTGGCATCTGTGCGGTGCCCCCTACCGCCGAGATACACAAATCGGCTCTCGGTGCCGAGTTCAGTATGGAATGGGAACATTTTGAAAGTACGGCAGAGGCGGTGCGTCGTCTCAAAGAGGAGGGGTACGTGATAGTGAGTGTAGAGCAGACCGAGCATTCCACTCTTTTACAGGATTTTCGCCCCGAGGAGGGAGCCAGGTACGCTTTTATTTTTGGTAATGAAGTGCGTGGAGTGCAGCAGGAGGTTGTGAATATGAGTGACATCTGTCTGGAGATTCCTCAGTATGGAACCAAGCATTCGCTGAATGTTTCGGTTTCGATAGGAGTGGTGCTTTGGGATGTGGTTTCCAATTTTTTTTGATATTATTTCAAACATAGATACAATGAAAA
>JAAZPT010000290.1 GCA_012797085.1 Christensenellaceae bacterium
ATGAATAATTTTGTCTTTTGCGTTCATACTTGGTCGCATAGTTCTTTCGCATTCTTTTTGGTATTCGTTCAAAGAATAACCAACTGCATTTGCAAAAACTAAAAACTTTTCAATCGTGTCCTCAATCAAACTTACAATCCATTCTGTCTTTTCTTTTTCATTAAGAAACTCTGTATCAGACGTTCCGTCTATCAACAAATCTCTTGCTTTTTCTAAATTTTCAACTAACTTTAACATTTCAATCATTAATCTCCTTATTCAATTCTTTTTGCATTTCATAAAAATTTGATTTTGCTTTTTCAAGCCTTCTTGCTGGACCTTCAACCAATACTGGATAGCAAACTTCAAAAACTCTATGGTAAATTCTCTTGTACCTAAAATCGTCTGGCTCTTTCATCTCTTTGACTGTCAAATTAGTAGTCAAAATCAATGGCTTGTTTTGATTAATTCTGTTCTCTATCAGCTCTCCAACCTGCTCAATAGCAAACGGTGAATTTCTTTCTGCTCCTAAGTCATCAAGGATCAAGAGCTTTGCATCATCCATGTAATTTAATATCTCGTTGTTATCTCCAAAATTCCCGTTGTTTATAAACTTTGTAAAGCTTGTCATAACAACAGGAACACCATCGCTTATGAGCTTATTTGCTATGCTTGCTGCTGCGTATGTTTTGCCTACGCTTGGTTCTCCATACAGTAAAAGTCCTTGATTTTTGGCATATCTATCTCTAAAGCTTATGCAGTAATTTATGCAAATATTTTTTAGTTTTTCATTCCCCTGCCAATTTTCAAAAGTACTGTTCATAAGCTTTTCGCCCATCATGCTTAAACTTTTTAAGCTTTCAAGCCTTTGTTTTCTTATATTCTCTTTTTCAATTTTTCTTTGTTCTTCTTCCTGTTTTTGCAGTTTCTCTGCTTCACACTTGCATAAACAATGCGGTCTTACTATTCTGCCAAAACAGCTTATTTGGCTTTGCTTTTTGCTATGGCAGTTGCCACAATAAAGAACACCATCAACATAATAGTCATTCTCTTTTTTAGGAATGTTTAACATGCTTTTTTGAACCATATCGTCAACAATTCCCTCGAAGTTATTGCTCATCTCTAACTCCTCTCATCATTCAATTTTTTTAAAACGGCGATATTCCCTGCCTTATTTTTTCGTCTTCCAAGCCATATTCCGGCTCATTTTTAACTTTGAAGCTCTTGTTATACTTAACAACATCTGCCTTCACTTCAGCTAAGGTTTTCAATTCTTTCTTTGCCCATGAAGCCAGAACGGCATTCAGATAACTATGTGGGCTTTTAGGCTGCTTAGATGCAACATATTCAATGGCATACAGCATTATATCTACGCCAAAATCATCGTAATAAGAGCTTAGCTTCTCAAGTTCTACGCCTTGAGGAAACATCGCTATGTTTTTGTTATAAGAATCCATGAACTTTATATAATCTTCATCTCTGTTTAGAGATAAGATATTGTTGTTGTTAGTATTGTTATTATATATATAACTACTACTATATTCTCTTCTTTTCTTAGAGACTTCAAAATCGGCTTGATTAGCCACTTGTGGCGTTCGATTAGGGTCATCATTAAGGGAATTTTTCCCCCAATCTTGACCCCAATCACTTTTATTAGGGGCGTTATTAAGGGAATTTTTCCCTAAATCTTTTGTATTAGGGTCATCATTAAGGGAATTTTTCCCTAAATCTTTTTCATCTTCAAAGGGAAATTTTATTTTGTAAATACTGTTTTGTCGTGTCCCTTTGTACTCATATTCAAGCAAATTTTTCTCTATCAGCTCATCTCTTATCCGTCTTGCTGTTTTTGATTTACAGTCCAGCATGACCGATAA
>JAAZPT010000291.1 GCA_012797085.1 Christensenellaceae bacterium
CTTTAAATTTACGCTATTTTAAATTATATATTATTTTTATTATAAAACAAATAATATTAATTTAATTTTTGAATTTGACTATTGATTTATTGAGGAGTATAATAAAAACATATTAATTTGTATAATATGAGCTAAAAGTTATATTTTTATCAATATTTTTGATAAAATTGTCAGGGGATATTAATGCATTTAAAATACTATAACATACTAAAAAAATATCATGAAGAAGATTATTTTCCTTCTGCTGTACTTACCGCTTTTAACAAGAAGGAAGAACTTTTTACTTGCTCTATTGGCAATGCCGATAGAGACAGTATTTTTGATGCAGGCACATTAACAAAAATTGTAACCAGTACAATAATTATGTATTTGGTAAAAAGTGGAAAACTATCCCTTTATGATAATGTAAAGTATTTTATGCCATTTTTAAAGGAAAGCCCCTTTTTAGCGAACAGATTAAAAGAGGTTTCGGTTTTTTCAATGCTCACCCATACATCAACCTTGCCTCCTTGGACCCCTCTTTATGCACTGGAGGGAAGCTTCGCTCAAAGGTTGGAAACTGCTTTAAAGCAGGAAAAAGTATATAAGGGTATGGTTTACGGTGATATTAACTTTATGCTTTTGGGTAAAATTATTGAAAACGTATTAAATGCTCCCTTGGATGAAGTTGTAAGTAAAAATTTTGTAGGATATCACGGTTTAGGGAATTTGTTCTTTAAACCCAAGGATAAAACAAAGGTGATGCCTTCATCCTATGGCAATGAAATAGAGCAAAATCTCTGTAATACTTTAGGAATTAAATTTGATGGATTTAGGCCAAAGGCTCCTATACAAGGCGATGCTTACGATGGAAACACTCACTATTATTTTAATGGTGTAGCAGGTCATGCAGGTATTTTTGCAGATGTACATGCACTAAGAAGGCTTTGTCAAATGTATATGTATAAAAGGTCGCCCTTCCTAATCTCAGCTCTTCAAAATAAAGGTATGAACCGTGGCTTCGGTTTTCAACACAGTGACCATTATCCAAGCGGCTGCGGGCATACAAGCCTTATAGGGTCCGCTTTGTGGATATCAAAATCCCGTAAAATCGGAGCAGTAATTTTAACAAACAGAATGTTTTATGAAAACTTTAAGTATAAAGGAATGTGGGGCTTCCGAGAGGAGATTTTCAATAGCTTGGCAGATGAATTTGATAAATAAAAAACACACAAAAATGTGTGTTTTTTATTATTTTTTTTAGAAAAACGATTATTGGTTGTTGTATTTGGAAAAAAACAATAAAAAAATTATAAAAAGTATTGACAATCAAAAAAAAGAATGATATTATGAAACTAAGTTACAAAAACACCCCATAAATGAAACAAAGTTACAAAATGTATTAGAGAGGTAAATCAAATGGCGTTAAAAGTTCGTGAGCTTTTAAAATTAGCTCATAAAAAAAATACAGCTATTATAGCGTTTGAATGTATTGATTACAATATGGTATACGCAATTGCCGTTGCGTCACAAAAAACAGGAATACCCGCCATAGTAATGGTTGAGCCTGCAACTTGCATTGATAAAAACGATTGTCACCCCACCGCTTTTAGTGGAATATTTAAAGGTGTAGCAGAGCAAATTGATGCACCCATAGCTCTTCACTTAGACCATTGTTATGATTTTTCATATATTCTAAATACAATGAAAAACGGTTTTGGTTCAGTTATGTATGACGGGTCAAAATTAAGCTTGGAAGAGAACATAAAAAATACTAAAAAAGTGGTTGAGGCAGCAAGAGTGTTTGACTGCGATGTAGAGGCAGAGATAGGCCATGTTGGAATGGCCAATGCTGAGGATAATCAAAACATTGATTTTTATACAAAACCTGAAACTGCAAAGTATTTTTGTGAAGAAACAGGCATAAGCTCCCTTGCAATAGCAATAGGCAGTGCTCATGGAATGTATAAAAAAACGCCACAGTTGGATCTTGAACGCTTAGAACAAATAAATGCCGCTACGGATACACCCCTTGTTTTACATGGTGGCAGCGGAATACCGAATGAACAACTTGAACTTGCATTCAAAAAAGGAATTAATAAATTCAATGTAGGCACGGAATATTTTCAAGTGTATTATGCAGCAATAAGTGAATTTTGTGAAAAATATAAAATTGTAGATCATTACAGTAAAACGCCATTACATGTATTGGATTTACCAAAGTATACACAAAATAAACTTATAGATTATTTAGTAAAGAAATTACAATTAACTAAACTTTAAAGGTATTAATATGTTTGAAAACAACAGTACTATTATTAATATTAAAGTAAATATTAATAATCTTACAAAATCTGAAAAAGTTATTGCTGATTATGTTATTAGAAACAGCAACCAAATACCGCAGATGACTATTCAAGAGCTTGCCGATGCAACATCTGTTAGTAAGCCAACGGTGTCAAGATTTGTAAAAAACCTGGGGTTTTCATCATATCGCAACTTTTGTAATGAGCTAATAATTAATTCCAATACTCACACATCTGAAGCTTTAATATATAACGATATAAAGGACTTTGACTCTATAGAGAATATATGTAATAAGGTTTTTGAAAACAATGTTAAAGCAATAAATGAAACCCTTTCTATAATAGATACTAAAACTTTAGATAATGTATTTAAAAAAATATGTGAAGCGAAAACCATACATATTTTTGCCCAGGGAAGGTCGGCTATAGTA
>JAAZPT010000292.1 GCA_012797085.1 Christensenellaceae bacterium
AGATGAGTCTTCTATGGGGAGCAATACCTATAAAAGGTCCTAAAGTAAGCGACTCTGAAGAATTGCTACGTAGTGCCGTAGATGAAGCAATATTGAACAAACTTATCAAGGAAGGTGACTTGGTAGTAATAACAGCGGGAGTTCCTGTAGGAAATGCCGGTAACACAAACTTAGTAAGGGTTCATATAGCCATGAAGATTATTGTTCAAGGTATAGGGATGGGGAACAGCAAATTTTCCGGTAAAGCACAAATAGTAAACTCCGAAACATTACCCCATATGTTCCAGAAAGGCAATGTTCTAGTAGCTTCAACCGCTAATAAAGATATGTTAAAAATGGCGGAAAAAGCTTCAGCTATTGTTATCGAATCGGATGAAATAAAATCAGATATTGCAGTAATCGGATTGAACTTAGGTGTTCCTGTAATTGTAGGTGCAAAAGATGCTACAAAACTTATAAAAGAAGGAGAAATTGTAACGGTTGATGCGGAGTTCGGCAGGGTGTATTCCGGCGAAATAAACATGTTATAAAATTTCCTAATTTTGATATTTATACATATAATAAAAAGTGTCACGATTCGTGACACTTTTTTGTAAAATAAAATCCTACGCTAGGCGTGGGGATCAAAAAGTTTAAAGCCGTTTTGATGAAAAAAATTTTTGCTAGTGAAATATCTAAAAAAATTTGCTTGATGTACAAAAAATTCATTTATTGTTAAAAAACAATTGATAAGCTATACTTTATCTATACAAATGTTTTATTTTTTCAAAAATAGAGGTATCTTAATGAAACGAGCATATTATTCTGATGAACTCATTACATTTTTAAATAAAAACCCTTTGCAAATATTTGGTGAATTATGCAGCAATGATCAGTTTGGTGCTGAAGATTTACAAAAAAACACTTGGAAAGAGCAAATTTCAATTTTAAAAAATCAACTTACAACCTTTGAAAGTGGTTTTGTTATTTTTGAATATACAATTCCAAGGATAGGAAATAGAGTAGATGCAGTTTTTATATATAAGGGTATAGTTTTTATTTTGGAGTTTAAAGTGGGTAGTAAGCAATATAACAGCTATGATGTTGATCAAGTTATTGACTATGCCTTAGATTTAAATTGCTTTCATAAAGAAAGCCACAACAGGTTAATTGTACCAATATTAGTAAGCACAGAGGCTCCCGATATTTTTGCTGTTCCCTCAAAAATGAAAAGTAGAATACTAAACCCCTTATATTGCAATAAAAATAATATAGCAAAGGTCATAAAAAGAGTAAGTGATACTTTTTCAGAACCAAATTTTATTGCTAAAGATTGGTTGAGTTCAATATATATGCCCACTCCTACAATTGTTGAGGCCGCACAAGCCCTTTACCTTGGACATAATGTTGAGGATATATCAAGGAATGATGCTAGTGCCATAAACTTAAGTAAAACTACTAAAGCAATTGGTGATATTATAGATGTTTCTAAACAAAACAATAAAAAAGCTATTTGTTTTGTTACTGGAGTTCCAGGAGCAGGCAAAACCCTTGCGGGTCTTAATATAGCAGTTGATAGACAGCGTGTAGCTGAGGAGGAACATGCTGTATTTTTATCAGGGAATGGCCCATTGGTTGCTGTACTACAGGAGGCTCTTGCAGAGGATGATGCAAAAAGGAATGGTATTAAAAAATCAGAGGCAAAAAGGAAATCTAAACAATTTATACAATTAATTCACCATTTTAGAGATGATGCTATATCAACAAAAAAACCTCCGACGGAAAAGGTGGCCGTGTTTGATGAGGCTCAAAGGGCATGGGATGAAGAAAATTTAACAAAGTTTATGAAACAAAAAAAGGGGATACCAAACTTTGAAATGTCCGAGCCTGAGTTTTTAATTAGCATTATGGATAGACATAAGGATTGGAGTATAATTATTTGCCTTATAGGTGGTGGGCAAGAAATCAATACTGGTGAAGCAGGTCTTTTAGAATGGTTTGATTCCTTAAGAAATAAGTTTAGACATTGGGATGTTTATGTATCAAATAAAATTAGTGATAGCGAGTATACACGTGGAAAATCAGTAAATAGCATGTTGCAAGACTTAAATTATACAATAGTTGAGGATTTACACTTAGCTGTATCTCTTAGATCCTTTAGAAGTGAAAATGTATCTGCTTTTGTTAAAGCACTTTTAGATGTTGATGTTCATATGGCAAAAAACCTTTATACCGCCTTTAAAACGGATTATCCTGTAGTACTTACACGAAACATACAAAAGGCAAAAGAATGGGTGAAAAATCAGGCAAAAGGCACCCAACGCTATGGAATTACAGCAAGTTCCGGAGCAAAACGTTTAAGAAGTCAAGGTATATGGGTACAAAGTAAAGTAGATCCTCCTGCATGGTTTTTAAAGGGTAAAGAGGATGTTAGATCTTCCTATTTTTTAGAAGAAACTGCAACAGAATTTGACATACAAGGCCTTGAGTTAGACTATACAATAGTTTGTTGGGATGCTAATTTAAGGTTTGTAAATAATCAATTTGAATATTTTAGTTTTACAGGCTCAAGTTGGCAAAACATAAATAAGCCACAAATAGCTCTTTATCTAAAAAATGCTTATCGTGTTTTACTTACAAGGGCAAGGCAAGGTATGGTAATTTTTGTACCTAAAGGTAGCGATACAGACCATACCCGCCCTCACGAGTATTATGATGGAATATATGAGTATTTAAAGGAAATAGGAATAGAGGAGATTTATTGAAAGTTAATAGATCACTAGTATAATAAAATTATTATATCTTATTAAAGATATAAACTATTATTTTTAAACTTTACACATAACAAATGTACTTCCTGGAAAAATTTTTCAATTTTTTTATAAAAACTTATTGACATCATATTTTATTTGTGCTATTATACAACTAACAACTTAAACGTTTAAGTGAGGAAATAAATTGAACAAGGCCAGTATAAAGGATGTTGCAAAGTTAGCAGGTGTTTCGGCTACAACGGTATCTTATGTTTTGAATAATAAACCAAGCCAAACAATAAGCAAAAAAACTAAAGATAAGGTTTTTAAAGCAGCAAAAACTTTAAACTATATACCAAATTTAAATGCAAGAAGCTTGGCTTCAAAAAAAACAAACTTAATTGGTGTAGTTATACCCCAAACAGAGCCCGGTAAAGAATTTATGTTTTCAAACCCTTTCTATGGTGAGCTGTTGTCATCAATAGAATATACGGCACGCTTAAATGGTTTTCACATATTAATTTCAGGTACGGCTGAAAATCAAAGCTATATAAACATAGCGAAAAACAGGGTTATGGACGGTATTATATTTGTAGGACTTTTCCCCGGGGAAGAGCTTGAAACCCTTAAAGGCTATAATGTTCCCAAGGTACTTGTAGATAGTTATGTTAATGATGATGCCTTTCATACAATAGGCATTGATGATGAGTTAGGCGGCCAATTAGCAACGGAATACCTGATTAAAAATGGTCATAAGGATATAGCCTTTGTAAGCGGAGCTTTAATAGATAACGGTGTAAACAGCATGCGCTATAGTGGCTATTGTAAGGCTATGGAAAATGCCGGTTTAAAAATAAAAAAAGAAGCAGTTTATACAGGAAGTGTTGATTTTGATTATGGCATCAGTGTTGCACAGGAAATGTGTAAGAAGGGTTGTAAGGAAACTGCCGCATTTATTACTGCCGATGTATTGGCTATAGGGCTTATAAAAGGTTTTTATCAAATGGGTAAAAGCGTGCCGGAAGATATTTCCGTTGTGGGTTTTGACAATGTTTATTTATCTCAAATGTCTTACCCGTCATTAACAACAATAAGGCAAGATATTAGCCAAAAGGGTAGAGAGGCCGTTGCCTTAATTATTGAGTCACTAAAAAACAAAGATTTTGAAAATAAAAATATAACTTTGCCTATATCATTGGTTACAAGGGATTCTGTTATAAGAAAGGAATAAACATGATTAAACATTTGCCCGAAGGCTTAGTGCCCTTTGAAAGTTGCGGCTTTGAAAGGATTCCGGAATATCCCTTGCAAAATCAAAATATCATAATAAATTGTAGGGTGGATGGCTATAAAGAAGTCCCCAATCTAAATTTAAGCCTTAATGAATGCCCGTATAAAAGCCTTAAACCTACAAACGCTAGGGACAACTATTTTAGCTTTGATATTGGCGAATTTAAATTTGGGGATAGTATCAGCTACTATTTCACAACAAGTGTTGAAACAAGCAAAACATATAGCTTTAATATTCAAAGGGAAGTAAAACATGATACTCCAAAAGCTTTAATTCAAAATGATAAAGGTTATCATCTGATTTTTGAAAATTTTAATTTTAGCATATCGATAAAAGATGGTCTTAAAATTACAAGCAATAAAAATCATGTTGATGGAACAAACTTAAATGAAATAAATAAAAAAATCAATAAAGAATTTGAGCTGATTATAAAAAGGAATTTTTTTACACTACAACTTAAACGTTTAAGTGAAGTTGTTTTAAGTTTAAATAATATAAAAACTATTGAGGATTCAAAGGGGAACATCAGCAATATAAGCTTTATATGGGATTACACAGCCAAGTATATTTGGGGCACAGGGGAACGTTTTAACAATGTAAATCAAAAGGGTGGATATACAAACGGCAGGGTTGTTGAAAAATATACTCAGCAGGGTAATGAAACTTACTTGCCAATACCCTTTTTCAGTACAGAGCAAGGCTTTGGATTGCATCGCCTTTCAAACATTTCGGTAAAAATGTGTTTCGGTACAGAGCTGATAATCAGCCAAGAGGTACAAGGCAATGTTTTTACTAAAGAAAACATATATTTTGGCGAACCCAAACAGCTTATACAACAGTATATAAACAACACTGCAAAGGCGA
>JAAZPT010000293.1 GCA_012797085.1 Christensenellaceae bacterium
AATTAGAATTTCCAACAAGCATGGAATACCTGCTCTATTATTATTTATTGTGCTTGGTATGGGCTTCGGTTTGCTTGGAGTACAATTTGATGATTATGGAGTTTCAGATACTGTTGCAACAATTGCCCTTATGGTAATTATGTTTTATGGCGGTTTTGGTACAAACTGGAAAATGGCCAAGCCCGTTGCAAAAGAAGCTATAATATTAAGCTCATTAGGTGTTGTTACTACTGCATTGCTTACAGGTTTATTTTGTCACTATGTATTAGGTTTTAATATGCTTGAAGGCATGTTAATAGGCTCAATTGTTGGTTCCACAGACTATGCTAGTGTATCGAACATATTGCGTAGTAAAAACTTAAACTTAAAGTATAATACTGCCCCATTACTTGAGCTTGAAAGCGGCTCCAACGACCCTACTGCATATACCCTTACAATGGTTTTTTTGTCAGTAATATTAGGTTCTGATTTATCTGTGCCGGTATTAATAATATCTCAAGTTGCTATAGGCATTGGTATGGGTTTTGTTCTCGCTTTTTTAGTTAGTAAACTGTTTCAAAAAATCAACTTGCGTGCAGACGGTCTTCCCTCTGTGTTTATGGCAGCAATTATGCTTATAACATATTCCAGTACAAGTTTAATTGGTGGTAACGGTTATTTAGCCCTATATATTTTAGGCATTTATTTAGGTAACATGGAGTTTAGAGGTAAAAGAGATATCATATTCTTCTTTGACGGTTTTTCTGAGATAATGCAAATAGCATTGTTCTTTATATTAGGATTGTTATCAAACTTCTCAGGTTTTATAGCAACCTTCCCAATTGCTTTGGCAATAATGGCATTTATGACAATAATTGCAAGACCTCTTTCAGTGTACGGTTTAATGTTACCATTTAAATTAAAAATCAATCAATTAAATATGATTTCTTTAGCGGGTATACGCGGCGCTGCAGCCATAGCCTTTGCAATAATGGTAGTAAATAGCAGGGTTAGTTTGTCAATGGATGTATACCATATAGTTTTTGGTATATGTGTTTTATCATCATTAGTACAGGGTTCATTGATGCCCCCTGCTGCTAGAAAATGGGATATGTTGGACCCTAATGATACGGTATTGCAAACATTTAACTATTATCAAGATAAAGCAGCCGTTGGATTTTTGGAAACACGAATTGATGCCAACAGTAGATTAATTGGAACAAGCGTTGCCGATTTAAATCTTACATTTGACTTTATCGTTGCTAAAATTGAACGTGACGGCAAAACTATAGTGCCCCGTGGACATATAAAATTGGAAGAAAACGACTTGATAATACTTGCAGGTGAAACGCATTTTGATGAAACCGGCCAAGATTTAATCGAGTTCACTATACCAAAGGGTCATGAATGGGCTAATAAACGAGTAAAAGAATTGGATTTAGACCACAATCAACTTATTATTATGGTTCAAAGGCAAGGTAACGATGTTGTAGTTCCCTTAGGTGATACCATGATATATGAAAATGATAAATTAATTTTAATAAAAGTAGATGAGTTTTATGAATTTCCAAAAAACAAAAAAACGGAAAATGCATAAATAAAAAGTGTATAAAACAAAAAACAGCTTGCATATGCAAGCTGTTTTTTTGTTAATGATGATGTTTAATTAACCCTACAAACTTTGTAAACTCTATAATAACAAAAGGAACTATTGATAGGCCAAACCCTATTAAATAAAGACTTGTACTTAATTTTACTAAACCAAAGGGGATATGCAACGGGGTAAACAGTACTAATAAAACTAAAACTATAGATATTGATGCTGCAATATTTAAGTTTTTATTTGTAAAGAAACCTATTTTAAACAAAGAACTACTGGACCTCATATTAAAGGATTGAACTACTTGTGATAATGCAAGTACTATAAATGCCATTGTTTGCCCGCCTTGAAGGCTGTTTGTTGCAGCTTCACCGATTTTAAAAGCAATTAATGTTAATATTGCAAACATAAAACCTTGTAGTAACGTTATAATCCCAAAACCATTTGCAAATATATCTTCATTTTTGGGTTTTGGCTTTTGTTCCATAATATTCGGTTCAACAGGCTCCATACCAAGAGCAATTGCAGGTAGGCCATCTGTAACAAGATTTATCCATAACAAATGCATTGATAGTAGGGGAGTTACATGCCACAACATCATCGCTGTAAACACTGTTAAAACTTCACCAATATTTGTTCCTAATAAATATCCAACAACCTTTTTAATATTAGCATATATTCCTCGACCTTCCCTTACAGCATGAATAATAGTTGCGAAGTTATCATCCGTAAGTGTCATATCTGCAGCACTTTTTGCAACGTCTGTACCGGTAATTCCCATTGCACAGCCAATATCGGCGGCTTTTAGTGCAGGAGCATCATTAACACCATCGCCTGTCATTGCAACAACCTTATCTTTTCGTTGCCATGATTTTACTATCCTTATTTTATTTTCCGGCGATACCCTTGCATAAACTGATATCTTTTCAATATTATTGTCCAGTTCAGTATCCGTCATATTATCAAGCTCGGGACCTGTTATTGAAATATCATCATCAACATAAATACCTAAATCTTTTGCTATAGCTTTTGCTGTAATAACATGATCACCCGTTATCATAACAGGCTTTATACCTGCAGTACGACATAGCTTTACCGCCTCGGCAGCCTCAGGCCTCGGTGGATCAATCATTCCTACAAGACCTAGAAATGTTAGATTGTTTTCTATATTCTCCGGACTTGGATTTTCCGGTATTGTATCTATTTCCTTATATGCAACAGCTATAATACGAAGAGCTTGAGCACTCATAGAGTCATTATACTCCCTTGCTTTGTCCAAATCCCCTTTAATAGCAATTTTTTCAATAACATCAAAGGCACCTTTAACAATTACAATATTTTTACCATCAATATTATTAATTGTTGTCATCAGTTTTCTGTCTGAATCAAAGGGAAGTTCCAGCAAACGTGGATATTGCTCAAATAAGGCTTCTTTTGTAAAACCATTTTTAAGTGTAGCAAGTATAATAGACGTTTCTGTTGGATCCCCTATATGTTTTTCTTCACCATTTTCAACAACTACATAACCATCGCTACAAAGAGTTGCATACTTTAGAATTTTTTTGATTTCTTCGCTATTATTATCTGAAATATCCTCAGTATCATTTTGACCATCTGCATAGGCTTTAACAAGTGTCATTCTGTTTTGCGTTAATGTTCCTGTTTTATCTGAACATATTATAGAGGCACTGCCCAATGTTTCAACTGCAGGTAAACGCCTTATAATGGCATTTTGTTTAACTAAGCGTTGAACACCTATTGACAATATAATTGTAACTATAGCCGGTAAGCCTTCCGGTATAGCCGACACTGCCAACGATACTGCTGTAATGAATATTTCCATTACCGGTAAGCCATTATAGACACCGACAATAAATACAATTACACAAGCAATAATTGCTATTGTACCAAGATATTGACCCAGTTTTGAAAGCTTTTGTTGTAGTGGAGTTTGTGTATCCGTCTCGGAATCCAATAAGTTTGCTATTCTACCCATTTCAGTATCCATGCCTGTATGAGTAACAACAGCTGTTGCTGAGCCATAACTTATGCTACAACCGGAAAAAACCATATTAGTTCTATCCCCAATACCTGCATTATCCTTTACAACAGCGTTTGCATTTTTTTCAGAGGGAACGGATTCTCCGGTTAAAGCAGACTCCTCACTTTTTAAGCTGGAACTTTTAATCAGCCTTGCATCGGCAGGTACAAAATCTCCTGCTTCAAGCTTAATAATATCCCCTGGTACAAGGTTTACTGCATCGATAACTTGTTCAACGCCATTCCTTATTACCCTTGCATGGGGTGCAGATAAGCTTTTTAGGGCATCAAGAGCCTTTTCCGCCTTGCTTTCCTGAAACATTCCCATAAAAGCATTCATAATTACAATAGCCATAATAAGTAAGGGCTCAAAAAATTCTTTTAATTCCCCCTCAAAACAGGCAACTATAAATGATATTACAGCAGCAGCTATAAGTATAAGTATCATAGGGTCTTTAAACTGATCAATAAAGCGCTGCCAATTTGTTTTTTTAGGTTTTTCCCTAAGTTTATTCAAGCCAAACTCTTTTTGTTTTTCTATAAACTCATCATCACTAAGACCGGTTTCGATGTCAGTGTTGAGTTGACTTATAACTTCATTAATTTCATCACTATAATAAGACATATTATCCTCCTTTGCTACAAACATATTATAATCCTTTTAAAATAAAAATAAAGCACAAATATTATTTTAATATTAATTAAAATCAATTATATTGTTAAAGACAAAAAATTGTGCTAACATTGTGGAATAATAAAATTACGGAGTGTTTTTATGGGGTTTTTTGAGCTTTTATTCGTTGCTATAGGCTTATCAATGGATGCTTTTGCTGTTGCAATATGCAAAGGTTTAAGCATGAAAAAAATAAACTATAACAAAACATTTATAATAGCATTGTTTTTTGGAGGTTTTCAAGGATTAATGCCACTTATAGGGTGGTTACTAGGTACAAAATTTGAAAAATACATAACCACTTATGACCATTGGATTGCTTTCGTTTTGCTTGGTATAATCGGGGGTAAAATGATATACGAAGCCTTACAACCTGATGCTGACCATTGTGAATTGTTTGATGAACTAAACATTAAGGACTTGTTTTTACTTGCAATAGCAACCAGTATAGATGCCCTTGCCGTCGGCATAACATTAGCCCTATTGCCCAATACAAATATTATATTATCAATAACAGTAATTGCGCTAATAACATTCAGTCTGTCTTTTATAGGAGTTATTATAGGCAATAAATTTGGAAGCAAATATAAAAGTAAATCGGAGTTGTTAGGTGGAATTATACTTGTTGCAATAGGTATTAAAATTTTATTAGAACACTTAAATATTATATAATTTTAGGAATATATTGGTTACTTTAATCGTTATATTTATAGAAAATAAAATGGAGGTTTAAAATATGAAAAAGAATTTATTTTTGTTATTATTAATAATTTTATCAATAGGTATTTTAAGTAACAGCTTGGCAAGTGGTATTTCTTATTCAAGTGAAACAATTATTTCACAAGATGGCACAGTAATTAATAATTATTCTCCAAACATTAACGATGCCAACAATCCACTTTTAGACTTAAGCAATAATGTGCCAAATACCGGTAAAATGTTACCTGCGCATTTTCATCCCTCAATAAAAAGTTATATTTTAACCGTTGCCGATTGGGTATCAAGGGTTAATTTTACGCCTCATTACACCGACCCTCAAGCAATTGTAAAAATTAACGGTGTAATAGTAGCTAACGGTACAAAAAGCGCTAACATTGAAATGAGCAATGATCCTTCAATGGTTAGCGTAGAAGTATTAGGTGCAAACAAATTTTATACTCAATACACCATTTTTTTACAACGTAGACCCAGCGAGCGTAGAACAAGGGTTTCAAGTGGATTTATTACAAAAATAGAATATAAAAATAAAGCTTATAATTTATCTGCAGATTTAGTAAAGGTAACATACCAGGAAAATTCCAACTTAAGTACATTTGTTAATGAAACAAAAGCCATTTATACCCATACCATTGCAAGTGACTGCACACTTTACTATGGTACAATGGCCAATCCTATAAGGGCTATAAGCATTGAAGATTTTGTACACAACTATCAATCAGCCGGTTCAAATTTATATAGAATATTTTATATAGAAGATAAAATTGTCGGTTTGTTGCCATATGGTGCAGACTATTAGTTTACTTAAAGTTTAATGTATTTTCCCTTTCTAGGCTTTGTTTATCATTTTCTTTCAATGGTTCAGATGAAGGATTCTCATTAATAGCGCTATACAAAAGTTCTATTACAAAAACTGTTATACCTGTCATTGCACCGGAATTATAAAGGTTAAAACCCATAGTTAAAGGTTCACTATAAAGGTTTATATAGTTAAATATTATTCCGGCCAATACACCATAAAATACACCATATTTTTTAGTAATGGACACCATTCCTAAAGAAAAGGAATAACCTATTAGCATAACAGGTGTATTAAGATCTGTTGTAGTAGTCCAGGCAGACAATAACAATCCCACCAGAATAAAGGGAATATTCAATGGATTTAGCTTTAAACAGGCCATAGAAACAGCAACAAAAAATGCACAAACTGTTAAACCATGAAATTTAGCACCGATTATAGCAAAATAAACCAAGGTA